>JAKAWU010000016.1 GCA_021816965.1 Thermoplasmata archaeon
GTTTTCAGGTGTCACGGATAGCCTTTACAGGATATGGAACGAGGGAAACATGGAGAGAATTTCTGGATTAATGGATTTGATAAACTGGCACTTGTCTATGCTGTCTTCATGCATGAATGATTCCGGGGAGACGTTTCTGGAGCTATTATCAAGGTTCAATGGTGCAGGATCATATGATGAGTTCATGGAGTCTTTAATTACGAATGATCTTGAAAGATTTCTTTCCCTTGGAGAGATGATGTCGGCAATTTCATTCTATATTTACACAAAAAACAAAGGATATTCCGTTTCCATTTTGCCTGCAAACATTCTTGGGCTATTTGTCATGAAGAATGGCTCAGAACGGTTTGTGGATTATGATAAATCATCTGAAATGATTCATCCAAAAGTGGAAGAATTGTTTTACACTTCAGATTGCATAATTACAACAGGATTCTTTGGATATGACATGGAGGGGAACATAGCAACCCTTGGAAGGAACAGCAGCGACTACAGTGCTGCTGCGATAGCCTGCATCTCAGGTGCAGAGGAGATAATATTCCTGAAAGATGTTGAGGGGATATATTCAGGAGATCCTAAAAAGAGCTCGTTTTTCACCCTCATGAAAGATATTTCCTATGAAGATGCACTGAGAATTTCCAAGTCCGGATCGAGGATATTACATCCCTTAGCCATAGATATATGCAGAAAACATTTCATGCCTATGAAGATCATGAAATTTGGGGAATTGTTGCATGGTACCATAATATGGGACAAAAAGTAATGTTCTGTCACGGAAAAAGACGGCCATTGATGGGTGAGTTTATGATTTATGACAATTTCAGTCAGATACTCCAATTGCTGAATTTAATACGCTTGTAAGAAAGCTTTAATCCAATGAGTTGTATGCATGAGCATGGCAGGCAGAATCAAAGACATAGATGTTTACAATGTTAGTGAAAAAACGCCTGAAAAGTCATCACCATGGAGTTCCACCATGATTATTGTGAGAATTACCACAGATGATGGATTTACTGGATGTGGGGAAGCACCAACTACACTTATGACCATGCCAGTTTTCCATAGCGTGAAGGAAGTTATGAGAACCTTTATTGGCAGAAACGTTCTTGATATTACGTCTAATGTCCTCGAATTTTACAAACACTCATTCTATCTTTCAAGATCTATGGAGGCTACCTCTGCCCTAAGTGCTGTGGAAATAGCATCGTGGGATATTGCTGGAAAAATGAGTAACCAGCCTATTTACAACATGCTGGGAGGGAAGGTCAGGGATCAGGTGAGGGCTTACAGCAACGGATGGTATTCAGATTGTGTTTCGGCTGATGATTTTGTTGAGAAAGCAAAAGGAATGAAGAAGAAGGGATATGACGCTATCAAGTTTGATCCATTTGGAAACAGCTTTGACAGAATTGAGAGAAAATCCCTTGATCATGCTGAGTCGGTGGTAAGGGCCCTGAGGAATGAGTTTGACTTCTCCATGGACCTTCTCCTTGAGTTTCATGGAAGGTTTTCCTATGAAGCTGCCAGAATGGCATGCCAGAGGCTTGAACCATATGAATGTCTCTTCTTTGAGGAGCCCCTTCATCCAGAGTTGGAGATGAGACTTCCTGAGCTTAGAAGCCAGTTGATGACACCCATAGCCCTTGGAGAACGGATACTGAATGCAAGAGACTTTATGAGATATATTGTGGAGGGAAAGGTAGATATAATACAGGGCGATCTTACAAATTCAAGGGGTATAATGGAATCTTTCAAGATAGCTGCCATAGCTGATGCATGGGGTGTCCCTGTGGCCTACCATAATGCGTTTGGGCCCGTCCAGACAGCGGCCACGTTGAGTCTTGACATGACCATAAACAATTTTCTTATACAGGAAAGCTTTGAAGAGTCATGGCCAGACTGGAAACGGAAGCTTTTGAAATCTGGATATCATATTGAGAACGGAAAATTTAAGCTTTCTGGAAAGCCAGGGCTTGGAATAGAAATAGATCAGAAATCCCTGGAGAGCCACATGGTTGAAGGAATGGAGCCTTTTGATCTGGAATCCCCGCCGTGGGTTGTGTCTGGAACTTACATAGGTGAGAAATGATGGAAGTAAATGAAATTAACAAAAAAATAGAGGAAGTAGAGAGAGTCCTTAAGGATCTGGATAAAGTCATGGGAGATGCTACAAGAAAGAAGAAAGAGGTTGAAACTTATCTTCAGGCACTAATTCAGGTCAAACAGGCAAGCACTCCTGAACAGAAATCAAAAATAGCCGTTGAGACGATTCAGGAAATGGAAAAGAAGCCACATGTGGATCCTAATAAGAAGGTTGGTACAGGCGTACCAAAGATCGATGAACTCCTGCTGGGCGGTGTACCCCTTCATTCAAATGTGGTACTTTTCGGGCCTCCTTTCACTGCAAAGGAAATACTTGCGTATAATTTTGTGGTGAAATCACTTTCCGAGAACATTCCTGTAGTGATCATTGCAGCAGATAAGGACCTTGGAGTTATTAAAAAAGAAATCAGCAGAATAATGAATATTGGAGTGAATGCACTTGACGACTTTGAGCAGAAGGGCCTGCTAAGGTTTATAGATATATATTCAAAAACTGTTCAATTGACTTCCCCTTCACAGTATGCTGTCCAGATTGATTCTATAACGAACCTTTCAAGTATAATAAAAGCTGTGGATACAGTTGAGGAACAGATACTTGAGAAGTACCCATATTACAGGCTCCTATTCGTATCGCTTACAGCATTTGTCCCACAGCTTGATGAGAAAGTTTTTCTAAGGTTCGGGCAGCAGTTCACCCAGAAAAGGAGGAGTGCTCCTAATGTCAGTTTCTATCTTCTTGAGGAAGGTCTTTTTGATCAGGAGATATATCAGACAATCAGTTACATTATGGATGGTTCGGTAGAGTTCAAGAATACAAACTCAAAACAGTTCGTGCGGGCAATTGGTTTTAGCAGGACAAGAACAAGGGAATGGGTTGAGGTTTACCAGCATAATAACAATTTTGATCTTGGTTCATTCTCCCTTGAGAGGGTACGATAAAAATATATTCGTGAATTCAGAAGTTTGATCTGGAGAATTCCTTTGAATGATCATTCTCCCGAAGTGCAGGAAACAGGAAAACTACAGGATACATTGAAGAATACCCGAAGACATGGATCATCCATTGTAGGATATTCCCTTTCCGAATCCCATCATGACCACAATAACAGTCATAAGTATTATCAGGATCACTGCTGAAAGCGCCATTTTATCCACTTTTCCAATGGTCATTGGATGCATGTATGTTCTTTTGGAATATGCCCTGAACGCCCTGGTATCGGCTGAAATTGCTGTGTCCTTCGCCCCTCTCACCAAAAATACAATTACAGGCACGATTCCACTGAATGCTCCCGTAAGCATGTAGAAGGGCCTCAGGATTGATGGTGCGTTTGATCCAAGTCCCTTCATGAACTGTATCTTCACTGAAGTGTCTATATATTCAAATATCCTTGGAACAGTCCTCATTGCCACAACCAAGGAAAATGTTAATGAAGTCGGAATGCCGACCTTGTTGAGTGATCTCAACACCTGTGATGGAGTGCTCGTCATTACCAGTACGAGGCTCATAAGGGAGACAGCGGTGAATCTCATGGAGATCTGGAATCCGTAGATGATTCCCTGTGTGGTCAGGGAAGGCTGGTAGCCCATTACAGTGAAATAGGAAGGCCATACCCACAGGGCTGTGAGATGATTGCTGTGGAATGCTTCCTGTAATATGACGTATGGGGTGTATGGAGCAAAAGCCCAAGTGGTTCCTATTACGGTCATTATTGTGAGAAACATTCCTGTTATGAATTTCCTCTTCCCATCCTTCAGCGTAAGGTAACTTAAAAGGATGGCAATAGTCATTATAGCCCCTATCCACCAAATGGTAACGGATGCAACCACCATGACCATTATTCCTAGTATTATCTTCACTGCTGGATTCATCCTGTAGTAGAATGTGTGATAACTCTCATATCTGGTAACTTTCATGAATCCAGTGAGACCAATGGCCTTCAGGAGAATCAACACAGGAAATGCTGCCCCGAAGAAGAAGAGAATCCAGCTTACAGCATTAATGATTAACCAGTTCATATTCATCACTCCTCAATATGAAATCAGAAGGGGGGAGTATGGAATACTGCCTGGATTCCATAAAGACGGATTCAGGAGTTCCATCCAGCACCTTCCTCCCCTCATTGAAAACCACAACCCTATCCGCGAACCTGTAAACGAAACGAGAATCATGTGTTACGATTACGATGGAATACCCTGCTTCCTTGATTCTTGTCAATTCTTTCCCCAGTACCTGCTTATGGAAGTAATCCTGTCCAGAGGTGGGTTCATCCAACATGATAACTTTCACTCCCGACGCCATGGCTGAAGCCATTGCAACCCTTCTTCTCTGCCCGAGACTAAGGCTCAGGGGATCCCTATATCGAAGGTCTGAAAGGGAGAACATGTCCATGAGTTTATCCACCCGTTCCATGAAGTTCTTCACCTTCCTTTTTTTCAATGAATATGCAATTTCCAACTCAACGGATTTGCTTATAAGAGTCAGATCGAAATTCTGCGGAACAAAGGCAATCTCTTTCCCACGCCTTATTATGTGTTCCCTGCTTATGTCCCTGCCATCAAGTTCTACCTGAATTTCACAGTTCAGGTCAATGTCAAGGAAGCCCATCAATCCCTTGAGGAATGTTGATTTTCCAGCACCGTTTCTACCCATTATTGCAAGTATCTGTTTTTCCTGCAACTCAATTTCGCCATCTACCAATTTCTTTCCTGCCTTGGTGCTGACATTCACAGCAGCCTGCATTACAACCCTGCTGGTTTCTGCCCTTTTTGGAGGCGCTGGAATCATGTTGATCTGCCTGAGTCTTTCCCTTATGGTATCCATATCTTCGGAATCAATTCCGTTCTGTTTTGCATAAATGAAGTGAATTGGCACCTCTATTCCTATTTCTACCATTTTTTCCACATAATGCGAAAGTTCACTGCTCTTGATGTCAAGGAGAATCTTTCCATTGTCAATGACAATGATCCTGTCCACGAAAGGAAGCATCCGTTCAACCTTGTGCTCTACCACGATGAGTGTTTTTTCTTCCTTCAGTTTCCTGATTATATCAAATACCTTTGCTGTTCCCTCAGGATCAATGTTTGAAGTTGGTTCGTCAAGAATGAGCAATTTTGGGCGCATTGACAGGACTGCTGCAATGGCTATTCTCTGCAATTCTCCTCCTGAAAGTGTGTATGTTTCCCTTTCCATGAGATGTGATGTGCCCGTTATATCCACGGATTCCCTGACTCTTTCACTTATATCATTAGATTCCAGACATAAATTTTCTGGACCAAATGCCACTTCCTCCTCAACGGTATAATTAAGAACCTGTGTTTCTGGATTCTGCAGTACTATTCCCACATCTGTTGAAAGTTTTGATAGAGGTGTTTTTACCGTGTTCTTGCCGTATACATTAACTTCTCCTTCGAATTCGCCATGGAAAACATGCGGAATTATTCCCGTGATGCAGTTTACAAGGGTAGATTTTCCTCCACCGGACCGGCCTGTGATGAGAACCGTTTCTCCATCTTCTATGGACAGGTGTTCAATATCTATAGCGGGTTCTTCCCTGCCCATATAAAAAAATTTCAGGTTCTGTATTTCCAGAGCCTTCATTGCCCAACCGCCTTCACTATACGCAACGTTATGAGGCCTCCTATGGCCCCAATTATTATGGCACTTGGTATGAAAGCCACCATATCGAACAGTATTTTTCCCCAATCAACAACTCCCCCATAGAGGAATGGTGAAATGAATCCTCCATAGAACAGTGGCTCGGGGATCACCCAGAATAATCCAATGAGTATTCCCTCAATTGCAGCAAGATATTCTGCAGGCATTTTCGTGATGTGCTCAAATCCTCTGGGTGTTGTTGATCTGTCCTTTTCCCTGTTTTTTCTTCTCTCTGGTGATTTTATTCCGAAAAGGTTTGGCCCTGCTGCAGCAATGACTATATCCATCATTAGCCCATATGTGAGCATCTCATACATGAAGTACATTGGTTCACCACTGAATCCATAACTGATAAGATCACTGAGCAGGTTAAAGATGAACATCGCAACCATTCCGACTCCAACTTTTCTGACAAGGCCAGCAACTATGAGCAGGGCAATGAGCCTTCCTGTATACCCAATCCCAAAGAAAGGATTTGAAGGTATGAACTTGCCAAGAAATGCGCCAATATAGAATTCCCATACAACTGCAAAGGCAGCTCCGATTCCTATGTATATAAGATCCAGAGTCGTGAATTTTGCAAGGCCCCCCGTTTTCCTACCCCAAAGAAAGACAAACAACAGTCCTGCACCGAAGAACAGAACTACTATCTCCCAGGGAATCTCTCCTGGAGAATTCAATATTCCTGATATTCCATTAAATCCCATTTTTCTCGTAACACTATTCCATGCATGGTATATATATTTTAAGCATATAATCTATATTAAAGTATTAATTAGTATATATTACAATTTAGTATATATGCACAAACTTAAATAAATAAATATTTCTTTCTTCCTATATGAATAAAGAGAAGTGTCGAGATTTGAAGTTGATTCCCCATTTAAATGAAATAAAAGCAATGTTTTTTGATATGGACGATACAATTGTGAAATACAGGGAACCAGTCATGGCTGGTTTCAATTCTATAAAAGAATCATTTCCGGAACTTGAAAACGCAGTCGTGGATGATATGATGAAACAGTTCAAGGAACTGTTCAGTTATGAGGCTGTGCTGAACAGGGATGTTTCGTATAGGGAAGATATCAGCATAAGGCTTTCAAAAATATTGAACGGACTTGGAATGGATGCTGATGATGAAAAATTACATTTCAGCAGTGTTTTCTGGCGTGCTTTCTGGAAGAAGAGAAGAATGGTGGAAGGTGCAAGGGATATCCTACACTTGTGCAGGAAGATGAAAATACCGGTAGCTGTGATTACAAATGGAAATCCACAGATACAGTTCAGGACAATGATCCGCTTGAAACTTCATGATTACGTTGATGTTATTCTCACTCCAAGGACGATTGCGGAAGTCAAGCCGAGCAACTTCCTCTTTGAGAAAGCCATGACTATATTTGATGTGGAACCACAGGGAGTCGTTATGATAGGGGATTCCTATTCTGCAGACATGGTAGGGGCTATGAATGCAGGCATAGTTCCCATATGGCTGAACATGTCAGGAAATGATAACCCTGAGGATGGGTGTGTTGCAGAAGTTTCATCACTCAGAGAGCTTGTCGATTTGATCCAGCGTGGAGATGATAGTAATGAATAAGGAAAGAGGAGATGATCTTGAATCTGTTATTGATAAATACAGGTGGGAGAAACACAAGGAATTCGTAAAACCAGCCTTTGGAAAGGGTTGCATAATGGATATTCCTGGATTCATTCTTTCAAGCTTCGGAATAGGGGATGGTGGAAATACACGTAGAATTCTGGATATGGATATGGAATCCCCGGAACATGTCATATTCCTGCTCATTGACGGCTTTGGGTATTCAACAATGAAATATTCTTCAGGGAAAAATGATATGAAATACCTTGAAGATTTTCTCGACAGATCTTCCATGAGATTGATCACAAGCGTTTTTCCTTCAACCACTTCCACAGCCACTGTTTCCTATCACACCAATATGCTTCCTGTTGAGCACAGGATTCTTGGCTATAATTCATACATTCCTGAAATTGGGACAGTATGCAACATGATATCAATGAGCCCAGTTGGAAGAAAGGATTCCTGTATCCTGGACAATGGATATGAAATGCCATGGATCAGAAAAAATGGAACAGTTCACTCCAAGCTGGAATCCAATGAAGTGAGATCGTTTCTGTACCTTCCAAATGCGATTAAAAACAGCGGACTGACAAAAATCACCGGAAATGGCTCTTCCATATCTGGGTATGTTACGGTTTCTCAAATGATCACTCAGCTGAAAAGGGATCTCATAAACTTCAGGGGAAGAACATTCCATTTCTGTTATATCTCCACTGTCGATACCATATCCCACAAGGTTGGCCCCTACACAGATGATGCCGCAATGGAGATTGAACTGATCTTCATGATGCTTAAAGAACAGCTCATAAATTCACCAAGCCTTCCGGAAAATACATTTCTTTTCATATCAGCAGATCATGGCCATATGGTTCTTGACAGAAAACAGATCATTGACTTCCGACATGATAAAGAATTGAGATCATGGATGAGTGCTCCTGTGTATGGGGACCCAAGGGCCCCTTTCATGAGATTTGAGAAGGGTGGGATAGAATCTGCAATTGAATACCTTGAAGAAAGATATCCGGAAAATTTCTTTCCTGTGAAAATTCCTGACCTGGTCAGGGGTGGTTTTTTTGGAAACAGCAGAAATAATGTGGAACGTGTGGATTATCTGGGTGATCTTGTTCTCATAATGAAAAATTCCTCAAGCGTTTTTGATTATTCCCTGAAAATACTGGACCCTTATAATGATGGAGAGTCCATGGTGGGGATGCATGGTGGATTGAGCCTTGAGGAGATGATTGTGCCGTTCATATCCCGGAAAATAGCATGAGTTCTTAAGAAGCGATGATGTATTATCAAATACAGGAAAATATTAGCCCCTTCCACCACATGCGCAGTAATAAATAATTTGTCCCCTCATTTTTGGGTATTCTGTGCATATGATCGGAAACGTTTAATTATTGAACTGATTAAGCAACTGTTGGCATCAACCTTAATAATATCTGAAAAAGCCGATGCAGGAAGAAGAATAGCTTTTTTCCTTTCTGAAGGCAAGGCAAGGCAAAAAAGATCAAAAGGTCTTAATTACATTGAATTTGAAAATGAAAACGGCAATTATTATGTTGTACCGCTGAGTGGGCATATAGTTGAACTGGATTTTCCAAAAGCACTCAAGGACTGGCGTTTCGACACGCTTGAAAAACTTATAGGATCGGTTCTTGACAGGAATGTGAAGAACAGAACTGCATACGAGAGTCTGAAGCAGATGAGTAAAACTGTGGATTCTGTTGTGGTGGCCACGGACTACGACAGGGAGGGGGAACTTATAGGGACAGAGGCCCTTGATATAATTCATGACGGGAACTCATTTAATGGGAAGATTTACAGGGCAAAATTCAGCGCACTTACTGGAAAAGAGATCAGGGATGCATTCAACAACTACATTTCAGTTGATTATAATCTCTCGGATTCTGCCAGAGCAAGGGAGGAGATAGATCTCTACTGGGGTGCGGTTCTCACCAGATTCTTTTCGCTTGTGTCTGGAAGGATTGGAAAGGATTTTCTGTCCATTGGAAGGGTTCAGACACCTACACTTGCAATTGTGATCAAGAGAGATGAGGAAATAGATAACTTCGTTCCTGAAACATTTTATGAAATAAAGGTGGACTTCCTGAAGGATGGTGTTTTCACTGGAGTCCATGAGGAGGGAAGAATATTTGACAGAAAGAGGGCTGATGAAATTTTCAAGAAGATTGACGGAAAAGACGGGGAGGTGGAGAAATTTGAGGATGTGGAGGAGAGAATCTACAAGCCATCTCCTTTCAACACCACAGAATTCATGAGGGAAGCCTCCAAGGTTGGTGTCATGCCCGGAAAGGCCATGAAGATAGCAGAAAAGTTGTATATAAAAGGATTTATCAGCTACCCCAGAACAGACAACACCGTATATCAGAAAAGCATAAACCTGAAAGCGATTGCAGAGAAATTCAGGAAAGGATATTTTGAAAAAGAGTCTTCAATGGTTCTTGAGCAGGAATTTATCAGACCCTCAAGAGGCAAGATGCAGGCAAACGATCATCCGCCCATATATCCCACGGAATACGCCGAAAAAGCAAAATTGAGGGATGATGAATGGAGGGTATATGAGCTCATTGTGAGGAGATTCCTTGCTACCATCTACAGGGAGGGCAAGAGAGGTGTCAAGAGCGCCACCATAGACATATCAGGAGAGAAGTTCCTCACGCAGGGTCAGAGGATTCTTGATCCGGGATGGCTTGCAATTTATCCTTACAGAAAGATACAGGAGACCTACCACCCTGATCTTGAAGTTGGTGAAAAAGTAAAGGGCGAGAGATGGAGAATGGAGGAAGAACAGACAAAACCACCTTCAAGATATGACATGGGTTCTCTCATAAAGGAGATGGAGAGACTCAACCTTGGGACAAAGAGCACAAGGCATGACATCATTGAAAAACTCCAAGGAAGGGGTTTCATAGAGGGGAACCCTGTGCGTGGGACGCCACTTGGAAGGTCGTTGATAAAGAGCGTCATGAGCGTGGATTCAAAAATATCTGAGCCGGATATGACTGCTGAACTGGAAGGATTCATGGATGAGATAGCCTCAGGTAAGAGAGAGATGTCCGATGTGGTGACGGTTTCAAGATCCATGCTTTCCAACGTTCTGAAAGATCTCTATGAGAACAGAGACAGGATAACAGAAACAATTAAAACCGCCCTTGAAACAGGAAAGTCCATAGGGAAATGCCCTGAGCATGGAGACGACATAAGTGCAATAAAGATTAGGGATTCCATAAGATTCAAATGCGCACATAAGGGTTGCAGCATTGACTATTATGCAAAGATAAGGGGACTGATAAAGGAATCTGAGAAAAACTGCCCTGTTTGCTCACTTCCTGTGGTCATGATAATCAGAAGGGGCCAGTCTCCTGAGGAGGTGTGCATCAAAACAACCTGCGAATTCAATACCAAAAGGAGAAATGTTGGAAAATGCCCTGCAGATGGTGGAATCCTGATGATAAGACAGTCAAGGTACGGGAAGAGATTCCTTGGTTGTTCAAAATTCCCTGAATGCAGGCAGACGTATCCTCTTCCCCAGAAGGGAGAAATTACGTTTTCTGGAGCTGTCTGCCCCCACTGCGGTGCACCAATACTGACTGTTAATGGCGGAAATTACAGGAAAGACTTCTGCCCGAAAATGGATTGCGAATTCAATGGGAAGAAGAAGACCGTTAAGAAAAAGGAATCTGGAGAAAAAACCACCACTGTGAAAAGAAGGACTACCTCGAAAAAGACCACTGCAAAAGGGGTGAAAAAAAGAGTTGCAAAAAAGGCTACTCCCTGAGATAGGGCTAGTTTTCCTGTTCATCATAACTTCACTTCTAGCGCTTCCAATCTCATCCACAATCATTTCTCAGACTGGTTCCACAACATCCAGCAACCCCACCAGCGGTGCAGGGTACCTTATCTATTTCATAATCTCCCTTCTCCTCCTGTCTGCTGCCATCGTTTTTCTTGCGAGGAAAAAGAAGGTAAATTTTCTTAGATACCTATTTGCCATTGCCATAGCGTTTGCCATATTTTATGTGTGTTCCATTCTGTACTATGATGTAATTGTTTTCATAGAAAATTTTGTTAATATTCCTGTGACTGAAATGGAATATGAATTTCTTGTGTTCCTGACCCCTGTGGTTTTTCTCTATGTCCTTTTATTCAGGCAGAACTGGGTGATCATAGATATTGCGGGAGTTCTTTCCTCTGCGGGACTGGCAGCCATATGGAGCACAGATATTGGGTTATATTATGCAATCATACTTATGATCATATTTGCAGTGTACGACTACATTGCAGTCTACAAAACGAAACACATGCTGGAGATCGCCAGTGCATCTGCAAAATCAGGGGCCCCGTTATTTTTCGTAATGCCTGATTCCATCCACTTTGATCCATCAACAATAGATCTTGATTCGCCATCGGATGAAAGGGGATCCATACTCCTTGGCTTTGGAGATATCGCAATTCCCAACATAATGGTTGTTTCATCATACGTATATTTTGGAAAATTCTTCCCGTTCTTTGTGATGCCACTTCTAGGAGGAGTCATTGCAATGGTTGCACTTTTCCTATTCGTTAAGAGACCTGCACCAGGGCTTCCATTCCTGAATGCCGGAGTCCTGCTTGGGTTGCTTTCTGCCATCCTGATTTCAGCCTTATAACCTGAAAGGGGGTTTTTCCATCTTCATGGCCGTTTCCCAGAACAAATATTCAAAAATTGCGCTCTTCCTGAGAATTTTTCTGTCAGATTCACTGAATCCATTGATGTCAATAAATTCATCAACGATTCCAGAAATTCTCTCCACTGATTTCCTGTACCTGTCAGAAGAATATTCTTTTATCCACGTTGCATATTCCTCAGGTATACCTTGAGAGGCTTCGATGTTGTCAGCAACATCCAGATAAATCAGGTAGCATGGCAGGACTGATAGAATTGCCTGAAGTTCCGTGCCAGAGGTTGCGTGCTTGTACATGTGATCGGTGTACGCGGAGGTAGTGAAAGACATTTCCTGACCATCCGGATCAATTCCTTTTCCGGACAGGAATCTGAAGTGCAGCTCGCCCATTTCCACTTCCATGACAATCTTTGATTGCTTGATGAGGAAGTTCCTATGATCTGCACTTGACATCCTCTCACCAACCAGCATGAGTATTCTTGAGTATTCCTTGAGGTATAGGGTGTCCTGTATAACATAATAGATAAAATTCTTCTCTGGAAGAGTTCCATTTCTCAACCCTAAAATGAAAGGGTGTTTCATAATGGCGCTCTGGATATCGCTTATCTCAGAAATTATATTTTTGTTCATGTGATCATCTACCGCTCAGGCTGCCTGTCATTCATCACTCTTCAGTCAAGGCTGAATTCATCACTGCGGCATGACAGTTATTACATATCATCTTTTAACTGTTGCGGGAAAAGTTGCCAGTGCAGCAGAATGGGAGAATAATCCTGGCGATTGCTGAAACTGCAAGTCTTAAAATACAGAATTAGCATTGAAGTTCATGGAGCCTCATCTTAAGGATGCCCTTGAAATAAGGGATTTTGCAGTTAAGAACAATGGAATGTTCAATGATAGTATCCCATTGATTGCCTCGGAGAATATCATGAGTCCCCTTGCAATGGAAATGCTTCTCACGGACTTTGGACACAGATATGCTGAAGGCCTTCCTCATAAGAGATATTACCAGGGAAACTACTTTGTGGACCTGATGGAGGAGAAGGTGACAGATCTTGGAAAGAAACTTTTCAACTGTCCGCAGGTTGATCCCCGACCTGTGTCTGGAACCAATGCTAACATGGCTGTGATCTTCGGACTCACAAAACCTGCAGAAACCATAACTGCACCTGATCTTTCTGGTGGAGGACATATAAGTGCAGCGAGGTTTGGTGCGCTTGGCTTCAGAGGCCTAGACATAAGGAATTATCCTTACGATAATGAGACAATGACCATAGATCCGGACGGTGCTGCAAAAGTCATAAAGGACGCAAAACCCAAAGTTGCACTTTTTGGGCAGTCAGTGTTCCTGTTCCCTGCACCCCTCATGGAACTGAGGGATACGTTTCAGGAGGTTGGGTGCAAAGTATGGTACGATGCTGCACATGTACTGGGACTCATAGCAGGAAAAAAATTTCAGGACCCTTTGAGGGAGGGGGCAGACGTTGTAACGGGTTCCACACATAAGACTCTCCCGGGCCCACAGCATGGCATTGTTCTTGGAAATACTGACGATGAAACATGGAAAAAGGTTCAGAGGGGTGTTTTCCCCGGTGTGCTAAGTAATCATCACCTCAACACCATGGCTGCTCTTGGAGTGACTCTGGCGGAAACCATGGATTTTGGGCAGGAATATGCCTCCAAAATAATAGAAAATGCAAAGGCCATGGCTGAAGAGCTTCATGCTTTGGGTATAAGGGTTCTTGGTGAGAAAAGAGGATTTACCCAATCTCATACCATTGTGGCTGATGTAAGTGGCTTTGGTCGAGGGAAGAGGGTTTCAGAAAGGCTGGAAAGCTGCAATATCATACTAAACAAGAATCTTCTTCCTGCAGACAATAACAAAAATTCCATGGATCCAAGTGGAATAAGGATTGGAACACAGGAAATAACGAGGATAGGTTTTGGGAAGAGTGAGGCAAGAAGGGTTGCACAGATCATCCACAGAGCCATTTCAACTGATGTTAGCGAAGAAGAGATTAAGAGAGAGGTAAAAGAGTTGAAGTCAGATTTTACAGAGATTAAATACTGTTACGGCCACCATAAAGCCTATGAGTATATTTCCCTCTTTAAATGATTTTGCTTTGAAACAAACAATTATTTAACCAATTTTTAATTATCTATTGTGAAAATTGGGATTATTGGTTTTCAAGGGGATGTTGAAGAGCATGTTGATATGTTCATGAATATTTCCACAGAAAAGAACAGGGATGTTTCTCTTGTTAAGATTCGAAGAAAGGAAGATTTAAAAGGTGTTTCTGGAATAGTTATTCCTGGTGGGGAAAGTACCACTATATACAAACTTACAAAAGAATATGAAATATATGATGAAGTGAAAAGGATGGTTCTTGAGAATGATGTTCCATTCATGGGAACTTGCGCAGGACTGATACTTTCCTCTTCCGACACAGCAGATGAAAGGGTGACAGGGATGGGGATTCTGGATGTTGAGATAAACAGGAATGCATATGGAAGACAGGCCCAGTCATTCATCAAAGACATTAATATTGAAGGAATGGGAAAATTTACTGCTGTGTTCATAAGGGCTCCTATCATAAGGGATCCTGGGAGTTGTAAAGTCATGGCGTATGATGTGGGAAATCCTGTAATGGTTAGAAGTGGCAAAAGGATTGGGTTGACTTTTCACCCTGAACTTACTCATGATTTGAGAATACATGAATATTTCTTGAATATAGTAGAGGGAGGGGGGTCTGTTTCCAATGGAAGTTATGAAATAAAGGTAGGTGTATCATGAGAACAGTATTGTATAATGAGCATGTCAAATTAAATGGGAAAATAATTGATTTTCATGGATGGGATATGCCTCTATATTATGATTCTATAATAAAGGAACATATGTTTGTGAGGAAGAAATGTGGGATTTTTGACGTATCACATATGGGTGATATATACATTGAAGGAAAGAATGCTGAAGAATTTATTAAAAAAATTGTTCCGACTGATGTTGGAAAAATAAAGGATTTTGATTGTGTTTATACTGCCTTCCTTGATGAGAATGGAAATATGATTGATGATACTATAATATATAAATTCAATAATGAAAAATTTCTCTGCGTCCCAAACGCATCAATGAAGGATACTATATTGAATCATTTAAAGAAGAATCTGATAGATAATGTTGAAATAGAAGATGTTTCTGACAGTCTTTCATGTATAGCAGTTCAGGGACCGATGTCAGAAGAAGTCATATCTAAAATTGGATATGATCTTCCCAATCCTTTTACATTTTACCAAAAAGATGATGTTGTTGTTTCAGGTACAGGTTACACTGGAGAAAAGGGTTGTGAAATAATTATTAATAATAATAAAGCCGTGGAAACATGGAAAGAACTTATTCACACCCTTAAAGAAATTGAATCCGGTCCATGTGGTTTGGGTGCAAGGGATACGTTGAGGATGGAGAAGGGAATGCTTCTTTCTGGTCAGGATTTTATCGGAGACAGGAATCCATATGAATCTTCCATATCATTCATTATCGATATGAATCATGATTTTATCGGAAAAAATAAAATTGAGAATAAACAGGTTTCACAAACATTTAAGGGGTTTATAATGGAAGAAAATAATATGATACCAAGGCATGGTTATATTATTTATGACAATTCAGAAAATGAAATTGGAATTGTGACAAGTGGCAGCATATCACCTGTTTTGAATAAAGGAATAGCTCTTGGCTATCTTAATAAGAATTCTGGAAAAAATGGAGATGTTGTTTTCATAAATATAAGAGGAAAAAATCATCCTGCAAAAATTTCAAGGCCCAAGATGGTGAATTAACATCTCCAGTGGAAATGCACCCCCCTCCCTCAATACAACTGGGCTTTCAATTCTTTAATTTTATTCATATACAACTCATATTCTTCCTTATTTACTTCAAACATATCCCTGTTCTGTTTCATTTGTTCAATTCTCTGATTGAAAAAAGAAAGTTCTGCCTGATATCTCATTCTCATCTGTTTATCAATAACTACCATCGTTTCGGTAATTACTTTGAATATGAATAATTTTTCCACAATTCCAACTTAAGATATTTAACTATATGAGTGGAAATTTCAATTTCTCAGGATAGGGGATGAAAGCGAACGTGCCTGCATCTATAAAGTCAGATGACTTTACATGAAGGATAGAAACCTTCGGACCGGGAAAATTCAAGCCCATGGAGATTCCACCATCAACCTTTGAAGTGGGAAGCCCCTGTGAAAGCTGGGAGAGGAGGCAACATTAAAAATGCAATACCTCGAGAAACATTGAGATATTTGGTAAGTCTGGGCATTTCAGGCTATTGTCAACCGCCCAACCGTTGTGTTTCTATGAATCTATGCCTGAGAGTATGGTGGAGACCAGCTGCAAGCTACAACACTTCAGGGTGTAATAGTTGATATTGAATATTTTATTGCAATTATGTATTGTTTTGATATTTTATCATCACAGATTTAATTTCTAAAAAATAATATTGATTCAAACACAGTAACAAAATATATTTATTCATATCCTAACTGTATATGTTACGACATTAGTGATTCAAAGGAGGTAATTAATTGAGAACAACACTTATTAACAAGATCGTAAAAAGAGACGGACAATCAGAAGAGTTCGATAAAACAAAGATAACCAGGGCCATATACAAAGCCATGCTTTCCGTGAAATATGGAACCATGAAGGATGCAGAATCACTCACAGATAAGGTGTTAGACGTTCTGGAAACAGAGGGAAAAACTCCCACCGTGGAGAGGGTTCAGGATATTGTTGAGTCCATTCTTATGGAGACGTCCATAGATGGAAAGAAATTCAATGAAGTTGCAAAAGCTTACATACTATACAGGGAAAAGAGAAGAACAATCAGGGATGAGAAGAAAAGAATTGGTGTTGTGGATGATCTCAAACTCTCACTCAATGCCATAAAGGTTCTTGAAGCCAGGTACCTCCTGAAGGATGAGGAAGGAAAGATAATTGAAACACCAAGGCAGATGTTCTACAGAGTCGCAAGCCATGTTGGAATTATTGATGCGCTTTATGACTATGCAAAATTCCAGAAGACGGGAAAAATGTGCGAGAACGGTAGGAAAATGTCCACCCTTTCAAACACTCAACTGGAAGTTCTTGAAAGGGCATTTTCAAAATTGAAGGAAGAAAACGTTCTTAAAGGCGAGTTCAGCCAGTTTATAGATTTTGTATATACAAAGCCCACAACAGCTTCCGAGACCATAGAGAAAATGGAAAGAATGATGGATAAATTAGAATATGTGCCAAATTCCCCAACCATGATGAATGCAGGCGCAAGACTCGGGCAGCTCTCAGCATGTTTTGTTCTGCCTGTTGACGACAGCATTGAAGGTATATTTGAGGCAGTGAAACACACAGCCGAGATCCACAAGTCAGGAGGTGGAACAGGATTCTCTTTCTCAAGACTGAGAAGCAAGGATGACATGGTTGGATCAACAAAGGGAGTTGCCTCCGGACCAGTTTCATTCATGAAGATATTCGATACCACCACTGAAGTGATCAAACAGGGAGGAAAGAGGAGAGGAGCCAACATGGGCATACTCAGATATGATCACCCCGACATCATGGAATTCATCACGAGCAAGGATGCAGAAAACACCATACTGAGAAATTTCAACATATCAGTCGGCATGGAGGACGAGTTCTTCGAGAAGTTTGACAGTGATGGATATATAGATCTCAAGAATCCGAAGAACGGAAAGATCATCTCAAGGATAAAGGCGAGGACAATGTGGGATGCCCTTATAACACACGCATGGAGAACGGCAGATCCAGGGCTGATATTCCTTGATGAGATCAACAGGGCAAACCCAGTGAAAAATATAGCCGACATAGAGGCTACAAATCCATGTGGCGAACAGCCGCTCATGCCATACGAGTCATGCAACTTAGGTTCCATAAACCTTGCAAAGTTCGTTGTGGATGGTGCCATAGATTACGAATCTCTCAGGGAAATTATAAGACTTTCAGTGAGATTCCTTGATAATGTGGTAGACGCAAACAAGTTCCCCGTAAAGGAAATAGAGCAGATGACCAGGAAAACAAGAAAAATAGGGCTTGGTGTAATGGGATTTGCAGACATGCTCATCAAGATGGGCATTCAGTATGATACAGAAGAAGCCCTGAAGGTAGCAGAGAATATCATGTCGTTTCTGAACATAGAATCACACAGGGAATCTACAAGACTCGCATCAGAGAGGGGAGTCTTTCCTGGTTGGTATGGTTCTGAATATGAAAAACAGGGCATGCTTATGAGAAACTCAACCACCACTACCATAGCCCCAACAGGAACAATTTCAATCATTGCAGGATGTTCTTCATCCATAGAGCCACTCTTTGCCATCGCATTCATGAGGCATGTCCTCAATGGGCAGGAACTCATAGAGGTAAATCCACTATTTGAGGAGATAACTAAAGCCAGGGGAATATACAATGATGAGCTTATGCAGGAAGTCGCAAAGACCGGAAACCTTGAATCGGTTAATGTCCCCGAGGATCTTAAGAAACTCTTCGTCACTTCTCATGAAATCGAGCCAGAATGGCACGTACTCATGCAGGCAACATTCCAGAAATTCTGTGATTCTGGAGTGTCAAAAACCATAAACATGCCACATGACGCAACCCCAGACGATATATCTAAGGCATACAGGCTTGCAAAGGATCTGCACTGCAAGGGAATAACAGTCTACAGGGATGGCAGCAAGACGGAACAGGTACTCTACACCGGGACAGAGAAAACTGGGAAGAAACACGAGAAACCCACAAAGAAAACTGCCATGGCCATAGCAGAAAAAATTGCCTCGGAGGAAAAGACAAAAGTAGATGACAACCCTAAGGAACACTTCCTCAAACTGGAATCAACATTTGATCCAGCATGCCCGGATGGAAAGTGCGATAGATAATGAGCATCAACGAGATAAGGGAAGAAATTATATCCAGAAAAATTATTTTTTTTATTGAGGCAAATAGGCACATAAGCATGCCTCTCCAGAATTTCATGCTTATGCTTGCCAGAAACAATCTTTTCATGGAAGCTACTGCACAATGCAGCAGGACTTTTGATCCAGAAAAACTTTACAATTTCCTCAAGAACATTGTTTTTTCTGAAATCAAGGGAACGGAATCTCAGATTATGGAGCAGTCAGAAAACAGATTTGAAGAGATCAGAGTTAAAGCTATAGAATGGACCATTTCCACCTTCACACAGTGAATATGCAAGCCTAGGTTTCCAGATTTGAAGAAGGATTTAGATATACAAATAAAAATTTTATGAATAATAGGCAATTATTCATGCAAAAGCTCTTTTCCCTCTCCTATTACCAGTTTGGGATAAGATTCCATTGAAAACGGATCACCGCTCCAAAGAGAAAAAGATGCAAGTTTTTCAGGTTCTAATGTTCCCAGATCTGTAAGGCCCAGTATTTCGGCAGGTCTTGAGGTTAGATAAGAAATACACTGTTCCTTTGTTGCTCCAAATCTCATGAAATGCCTTGTGGTTAGAAACAGATTCCTCTGAAGAATTACAGGATGATCGCTTATCAGAGCAAACCTAATTCCTGAATTCTGAAGGAGTTCCACATTCCTCCAGGATTCATGCTTGAGCTCAACCTTATAGGGATGTGAATCCATGGGCCCGTACACGAGGGACATGTCCCTTTTCTTTATCTCTTCAAAGATCGTTTTGGTATGGAAATCCCCTCCATGGTTGATAATAGGCCTGATCCCAAAATGATCAACCAGACTCATGAGGAAAAGAGCATCATCCTCCTTGTGTACATGGCACATGATCTTGACACTGCCATTCAGGATGCTTATTAGAAACTCTGTTTCAGGATCCACTTCATCAATGGATTTCTTGCCTGAATCCACCATAATCTTCGTCTTCTTTGCTGCTAGAAATTTACTTCTTATAATGGCACTTACTCCCATTCTTGTGGTGGGTCTCTCACCTTTCCAGTCGGTGGTGCTTCTCGGATTATATCCAAGGGCCATCTTCACTCCTATGTCCTTTATGTAGGATTCTTTTATGTTCTTCCCGAAATTTCTAATTAGGCAGCCCATTCCACCCATTATATTACCGCTTCCAGGAAGAACCACGGAATAGAGAACATTATTCTCTACAGATTCGGTGAAAGCAGAGTCATCCATATAAACACCATCTATTGCCCTTCCAAGAGGCATCATCGGTGCTAGCTTGTCATTTGCTTCGCTTTCAAGATAAGGCTCTCCTGCCCTGTCCAACCCAATATGGCTGTGAGGATCAATGAATGCAGGAGTCACTATTCCCTCCCCAATCATCTCGCCCTCAGGCTTTTTCTTGCCCACGTACTTTATAGCACTGTCCTGAAAACCCACAAAAACATCTTTCTGGACACCTTTTCCGTCGTACAGCATATCTGCTTTCACGAATTTCATAACATCACATGCAGTTCTGTACTTTAAACCTGACTCATAATGTGAGCGGAACTATCTTCCGCTCATAATTTTTATGTACTGTTCCTCTGAGATCTTACCCTCCTTCATGACAAGTTCCTTTATGGAAACATGCTTCTCAAGGGCCTCCCTGACAATTCTTGCAACAGTATCATATCCAAGGTATGGGTTAAGGAGCGCAGCAGATCCAAAGCTTCTTGAAAGGTGATCATCACATGCTTCCCTGTTTGGAAGTATTCCGTCAATGAGCAGTGTCCTGAACATCTTCATTCCATTTGTCATTATGTCAAGTGATCTTGAAAGTTCAAAATCTATGTTCGGCATCATGACATTGAGTTCAAACTGGCCAGCCTGGACTGACATATTCAATGCAGTCTGTGCTCCTACAACGGAGTGGCATATCATGTTCATGGCTTCTGCAATGGATGGATTTATCTTACCTGGCATTATGGATGACCCCTGCTGAACCGCAGGTATGAATATTTCATGAAGGCCGGTTCCTGGCCCGGAATACATCAATCTTGTATCATTTGCGATTTTGTTGATGTCAAGGGCGCATGTGGTCACGGCATTCTGAAGTCTTGCAAAGTCGGACTGAAATTCCATTATTCCGGGAAGATTTTCACTGCCTCTGAAATTGAATCCTGTATATTTTGCAATTTCCTGCACTACTGCTTTCTGGTATCCTGGGGGAGTGTTTATGCCGGTACCTGTTGCAGTTCCACCAATGTTCAACTCAAGTATGAAATCCAGAGCGTTCTCAAAATCCTTCAGGTTCTTCTTAAGAGTGTAGGCATATGCTGAAAATTCCATTCCAAGCGTTACCGGTGCCGCATCCTGAAGATGCGTTCTTCCAGGTTTTTTGACATCTACAAACTCCTTTGCCTTGCTCTCCATAGATTTTATGAGAAGCCTGAGCTCATCCATGTATCTCTGTGCCTTGTAAGTGGCAGAAATTCTCATAAGAGTTGGATAAGCATCATTTGTGGACTGGCTCATATTAACATGATCGTTTGGATGTATGTATGAATATTCTCCTTTCCCTCTCCTACCTTCTTCGAGTGCAACATTTGCAATTACCTCGTTTGTGTTCATGTTGAAGGATGTGCCTGCTCCAGCCTGGTACACATCTATAACAAACTGGTCATGGAATTTTCCTGAGATGATTAAATCTGAAGCCTTCACTATAAGATCTTTTTTATCTGTTGGCAGCTTATCCGGGTTAAGTTTGTTGTTTGCAATGGCAGCGGATCTTTTTATGATGGTCATGCATCTGATATGGTCAGTATCCTCAACGATACCTGAAATTCTGAAATTATTCATGGCCCTGAATGTATTCACGCCATAGTACACGCCATTTGGGAGCTCAACTTCACCTATAACGTCTTTCTCTTTTCTTGCCATGGCTGAGGATTACTTGTGTTTATTTATATTCTATTAATGCAGGAGGATTTTGTTATATAGTAATATATAGAATATATGTAAAAACTTTATAGTTGTGTTCCCAATCTATAGAAGATGACAAAAAAAGATTCATCACAAAATACTGAAACGAATGGGAATATCTTCGAATCTTCTGACAGTACAAAACTCAACAGGGGGCATCTCAAAGTATGGTTCACTGCTGGAATGGGTTTCTTCACGGACGCCTATGACCTTTTCATAATCGGCATAGTCCTGTTGATTCTTGAAGGACAGGGAACAAGTTTTTCAATAAGTGCTGGAAACCCATACGTAGGAGCGGGACTTATAGGATCATCTGCAATCATAGCAGCAGTATTTGGACAGCTTATATTCGGCAGGCTTTCAGATATATTGGGAAGAAAAGCCATATACGGTATTGAAGCAGCACTGTTGGCATCAGGAGCCTTGCTCAGTGCATTTTCCTTTAACTTCGCAACACTCTTTGCATTCAGGTTCATACTCGGTCTGGGAATCGGTGGAGATTACCCGATGAGCGCAACAATCATGAGCGAATATTCAAACACGAAGGACAGGGGAAAGATGATGGCGCTGGTCTTTGCCAACCAGGGAATAGGTTCTGTTATTGCTGTATTCATAGGACTCTTGTCTGTTACAATTTTCCCGGTTGAGATAGCATGGAGATTTATGCTGGCATTCGGGGCAATTCCTGCGCTTCTGGTGATATACCTTAGAAGAAAACTTCCTGAGACACCAAGGTATTCGGCACTGGTAAATGGAAACAAGAAAGAAACAGAAAAGGCAATGAATGTTGTGGCCAGTGGAGCAGAAGTTGAGAACATGGGAGTTGCCAAGAAATCCACACTTTCAGATTTTCTGAGAAATTATGCGTCAATGCTTGTGGTAACAGCAGGTTCATGGTTCCTTCTGGACATGGCTTTCTATGGAACAGGTATATATTCGGGAGAATTCACCAGTTCAATCCTCCCTTCGACAACACTCTTTGACAAAATACTGGTTGCAGGCCTTCCATTCTTCGTGGGGTTCTTCGGTTATTTCACTGCAGTAGCCCTGATGGACAGGGTTGGAAGGAAAACACTCCAGACATTTGGTTTCTTCATGATGTTCATACTCTACCTGATTGTTGCAGCGGTTCTTGAAACCAAAGGAGCGAAAGTCACAGGATATATAATACCTTCCAGCTTAGCACTCATACTCTATTCATTGACATTCTTCTTCATAGATATGGGGCCAAATACAACAACATTCATCGTACCGGCTGAGCTTTATCCGGTGAACTACAGGTCAACAGGTCATGGCATATCAGCTGCGACAGGAAAAATTGGAGCTGCCGTAACAACATTCACATTCGCTGCACTTTCTACAAGCATAGGAATAAAACCACTGCTTCTGCTCCTTGCTGGAACATCAGTGATAGGAGGAGTTCTTTCGCTTTTCCTGAGGGAGACAAAGAACATGTCATTAGAAGAAGCTTCCAACGAGAAGATCGTAGCACAGTCGCAAATCTCTGAGTAGAAAAACCATTACCACATTTCTATTTTTACCAAATTTTTTAGCTAAACGTCCAAAATAAGATTATGCAAATTTTATAACCTAACACTTTATGCAGAATTTTCAATGAATATCACACCTTCTATAGCGTATTTTCAAGATCATTTGCATTTTCATGAGAAAAAAACAAAATGAATAATAGCAAATTTTCAATATGACATGATCAAAATGATAGAATACAGAATCTTCACGGAACACGGGTTTGATGAAATATGTTCGAAAGTTTCCGGTAGTGTATCATCAGCGGGATTTGGTGTGCTTGCAGAGATACCCACAGGCAAGATACTGAGATCAAAAGGCTTTGATTACCCCCTCATGAACACATACGAAATATGCAACCCTTCATATGCCAGCAGAATTCTTTCAGTAGAGCAGAGTGCAGAAGTAATGCTTCCATGCAGGATTATTGTGAAAGAGGTTGAGAATGGAACCGAAATCTCGGCCCAACTGCCGACCGAATTGCTCAAACTCATAGATTCTGACAGAAAGCAGGAACTCAACAGGATAGCTGAAGAAGTGGAGGCCATAATTAAGAACATCGTGAATAGCATTCCGGAAGCTTGATAATTTTCTGAATGAACACATCATTCTATGAAATTTTTTCATTCTATATTTAAAAAAATTTATACATTAATGTTATTGGGTAACAGTGACTTAGAATGGATCGCAATGAAGTTATTGTAAGAGTCGGAGGAGCGGCAGGCGAAGGAGTGCAGTCTGCTGGTCTGATTATAGCAAAAGTTTTTTCAAGAAATGGTCTCCACGCCGTTACATACAACTATTATCAGAGTATAATAAGGGGAGGCCAGAGTTGGTACCAGATCAGGGCATCAAAAAATCCTGTAAAGAGTCAGGGAGACGATCTTGATATACTCATAGCTCTGAACAGGGATACCTTGGAGAGACACACAAATCCCAATATAAATGAAGGAGGAGCATCCTCACTAAAGGGTGTTGCAATATACGATAGTTCCATAGGAAATTTCAATAAATATGAAGGCGTAAAATACTGTGAAATACCACTCTCACAGATTGCCCAGAAATACAGCAAGAACACTCTTCTAAAAAACACAGTGGCTATAGGTGCAGTTTTCGGGCATCTGGCAATGGATTTTGAAATTCTTGCAGGAGTCATAAGAGACCAGTTCGGAGGCAAGGGGCAGATAGCAGAATTAAATGTTGATGCTGCCAGGGATGGCTATAACTACTTTGCAGAAAAATATGGAAAGGCTGACAAGGTACTGAACACATCAAAAACAAGTTATTATCTCATATCTGGTGGTGAATCTGCAGGCCTCGGAGCTGTGAGAAATGGACTGAAGGCATATTTTGGATACCCTATGACACCCGCTTCCTCCATAATTCATTATCTTGCATCTCACAGCAAGAAATTTGACGTTTTCGTGAAAATCACAGAAGATGAGATATCAGCAATTAATATGGCCATTGGTGCAAACTATGCTGGCATAAGGGCAATGACAGGATCTTCAGGTGGAGGATTTGCATTGATGACTGAGGCCGTAGGAATGGCAGCTGAAATGGAAATTCCCATAGTAATATATGAAGCCCAGAGGGCTGGTCCATCCACAGGTCTCCCAACGAAGACGGAGCAGGGAGACCTTCTGCAGGTAATAGGTGCTTCACAGGGAGACTTTCCAAAGGCAGTGTTCACCCCGAGAAACGTCAAGGAAACATATTATATGGCTGGAGAGGCACTTAATATTGCAGAGAAATACCAGATGCCAGTTTTCCTGATGGTGGATCTCTATCTTGCAGAGCACTATGAGACTGTGGATGACTTTGAACTCGATCCTGATATAGAAAGAGGAGAATTCGCAAATAGTGATGAGAAAGATTACAAGAGATATGAATTCACTGTGAACGGCATTTCCAAACGGGCCCTCCCAGGCACAAAAAATCTCATGCACAATGAGGATTCAGATGAACACGACGAGAAGGGAGACGTCGTCAGCGACGCTGTTACAGACCCCGAAATAAGGAACAGAATAATGGAAAAGAGGATGAGGAAGATGGAAACCTATATGAAGGAACTCACCCCAACTCCAACTTACAGAATGGATGATGCAGAATATGCAGTGATACAGTGGGGATCAACACAGGGAGTCGTTGAAGAGGCCGTGGATGCCCTCAGAAACAAAGGAATAAAGGCAGGCGCAATAGAGATCAACAAGCCATTCCCTGTAAATCCAGATATCAAGAATCTGGTTAAGGGAAAGAAAAAAGTAATATTTGTTGAGAATAACTATACAGGTCAGTTGAGAAGAATAATATCCTCAGAGATTCAGGTTACAGGAACACTGGTAAGAAAATACGATGGGGAATGCTTCTACCCGGGTGCATTAGCATCCGAACTGGAGAAAGTAATAAAGGAGAGATGAAAATGGCAATAACAATGGCAGATTATAAAGGAACAGTCAAGGCAGACTGGTGCCCTGGTTGCGGAAATTATGCACAACTCACTGCAATTCCAATGGCACTTTCACAACTTGGAATAAGCCCAGAAAACGCAGTAATAGTTTCAGGAATAGGATGCTCAAGCAATATGCCGGAGTACATGAAGGCATACGGTTTCCATGGAATTCATGGAAGATCCCTCCCAGCTGCCCAGGCCATAAAATGGACAAACAGGGACCTCACCGTGGTTGCTTATGGTGGAGACGGAGATGGCTTTAACGAAGGAACACAGCATTTTTACCACTGTGCAAGAAGAAATTCCGACATCACATACATAGTATCCGACAACCAGATATTTGGGCTTACAACAGGACAGGCGTCTCCTACATCAAGAATAGGAATGAAGACCAAGACCACCCCTGATGGAAACATAGAGCCGCCAATCAACCCACTTTCCATGGCACTTTCTGCAGGAGCTACCTTTGTAGCAAGAGAATTTTCCGGTGATGTGAAACATATGCAGGAAACTATCAAAAAGGGAATACAGCACAAAGGTTTCTCATTTATCGATGTTTTCAGCCCGTGTGTTACATACAACAAAGACAACACATACGAATTCTTCAGGGATAGAGTCTACAGGCTCGAGGATGAAAAACACGACACTTCTGACCTGATCGCTGCATTCAGGAAGGCGGAGGAATGGGGTGACAGGATACCTACGGGAATTCTCTATGAGAGGGAAGCAACCATAATCAGCGATATTGATCCAACCCTTAAGGAGAATCTCATAAAATCACCAATAAAGAAACTTGTGCCCGAAGATATAGAGGAATTCCTCTAACATTTTTCTTAACGGGGATAAATATAAAAATTTCAAACAGGCACATAATCTTTCAATCATTTTCTTCCATAGGTCCAATGCTCGATTTTGTCGCACTTCTTCCCGTCATGGGAATATTTGCCGGAATATACCTTCCTGAGGCAACAATTGTCGCATTCCTGATTTCCATTGTAACACTGATTCCAGTAATAGGGTTCTCTTCCAGGATATTCTCAAATCAGGGGTATGTGAGCTACGTATCTGAGAGTTTGGGGAAATATATGGGAAGAATCTCCGGAATAATATACATAAGCTATTCGTTCCTTGTTCTTCCAAACATAATAATGTTCCTTGCATCATTCCTCTTTTTCTTTTTCTCCCTATCCATGTCCTACAGGATTCTCTTTGACACCTTATTCGCAGCCCTTTATATGACTTTCATTTTTATTCCACTCTCAAAGGGCCTTTCCATGACAATCAAGCCAATCATGGTGCTCGGCGCACTGGAAATAGGCACAATTGCAGTATCCTGCATAATAATGTTCCTCAATCCGGGTCCTTCATTCCCTGCAGTCCATCAGAGTTTCTCCATTTACGGTTCATCGTTCTGGGAGGCAGTGATGCTGGGAATTCTCATGTTCTCTGGAGGAGGAAGTGGAATATTTCTGTCTGGTGAATTAAGGAAGGAGAATACAAGCACACCCAGAGCTCTCATATACGCTTATCTGGTATCCGGTTTAGCCCTGATCATTGCATCATTTTCCATCCTCATCTTTACAGGAAACCTGCTTCCAACCTATTTCAATGATCCAGCAATCCTCTTCACCAGGCTTGGGAACATATCCGGAAATGTTCTGCTCATTGCCATAATTGTGCTTCTGATAGCAAGCGGTTATAACCTGACCCTCTCCTATGGAAATGCGCTTCTCCAGATGCTTACTGCGTTTATTCCCGGGGAGACAGGAATGAACCCGGGGAGAGGAATCCTTGCTGCATCCCTGATCTTCTTCGCAATTCCAATTCTTGTGGTATCGAGAATATTCTTTTCCTTCCTCTATTCATTCCTGTTCATTGCAGAACTGGTGAGCATGTTGTATGGACTGAACCACATACTTGTGGGTATCTCCTCAGCAAGAAATGGGGGAAAGATGCTTTTCAGGATTTCTGGAATTGTCTCATCATGTTTGCTTGCAACAGCAATCGGAATTTCAGTTTACACATCCGATCTCTCTGAGGCTTACCTGGTTGCAATATTCCTGTTTCTTGCTATTGGATCCATAATTATGTCAACAAACATGGCTCAGGAAAAGATCATCAAATACTACGAAAAATTCTCACAGATTAGGAAGAACTGAAAAAATCACTTCATTTTTATTGTGCCGCCTGACGGGTTGCCAGGCAGTTTTTCCCTGTAAAGTATTGAGAAGAGGCCAATTGGGGTCCTGCCCTTGTTTTCAGGCTCCTTAAGTCTGAGGAAAAGGAAGGACGAAAGAAATCTGCCACTGAACACGATCAGGTATGAAACCTCAAGAGCAGTTCTGAGAGGAAACATATTTATTGCAAATTGAAGCAAATATCCCCCAACCAGAGCTCCCATGAGGTACACGAGGCCGTTGAATCCATTTATAAGTGCGATATATTCCCCTTTCCGATTGGAGGGCACTACATCAAGCATGTATGATGTCAGCACTATGTTCTGAAGGGCCCCCAGAAATCCAGAATAAATCTCAAGAAGTATGAAGAGTGTCAGGGAGTTGAAAAAGGCATAGCATACAGGAATAAGGCTCAGCATGACCCTGTTCAAGTATATCAACGGGGGCCTCTCCTTCCTGTCAGTTATTTTCCCGAGGAAGTACTGCACCATAATTGACACGCTCAGGGTTATAACAGTCAGAATTGCAACTATCTGGAGGCTGAAGTGCATCACCGAAACAATGGTGATTGGAAACATGGGCCACGCCATTGACCAGAAGAATCCCTGAACGTTTGTGGCCATGAAATATCTGTAAAAGTGCAGATCATTCTTCATGTTTCTGAGGGTAGTGGAAAAACGTTCCTTGAATTTGATCGAATGGCGGTCCTCCCTTATAAGGAGACTAACCACTGCGGATACCAGATATGTTCCTGATGCGAGGAAGAATGGAATTTTAATATCATTATGGGGGTTTGTGCCGAAAAACATAACCATGAGTAAAAGAGAAAGTATAGTTCCAATGGATGAAATGTTGTTGATGAATGCCAGAAACTTTCCCCTGATTGAAGAATCATACATATCTGCTATGAGGGAAAACCAGTTTACCGTGATCATCGAACCGAAAAGTGCAATAGATGAATAGATTATTATAAGCACAACAGGCGTTCCTGAAAATGGCATCAGGAACCACAGGAACGCAAGAATCAAACTTCCTATGAAAAGAAAAACCTTTCTCCTGCCAGTTCTGTCGCTCAATTTGCCCCACAGTAACTGGGCCCCATTACTGATGGAGTTGAAACTGGACTGAAGCCATCCCATTTCAACTGCACCTGCACCAAGTATGACTGCATAAATTCCCACAAAAGTTGAGGCTGCAGTGGCCCCCACAGATGAAAGGAACGATCTGAGTCCTATAAGCGTCTTATTTCCTGCCATCAGTTACATC
>JAKAWU010000060.1 GCA_021816965.1 Thermoplasmata archaeon
GCGAGGATTTTTTATGAACAACTTTCATATAGTTTCCAGGAATAGTTATTTACGGAATGCTGTTGGCGTTGTGATTCATAAGATATTCAAATTTCATTCCAATCGCAAGTTCATTAGATTTTTTGCCATAAATTGTAATTCCTTAAGGTTTCTGTTAAATGTTTCAATAGATATATTATCATAAAAAGAATATTCGTATATGAGAAGCAGGAACTGGGAAATGTTAATGGTAGTATTATTTATTATTTTGACAGCAGTGATCATGTTTATTGTGGGATATTTGAACGTGGTTTTGCCCTGAAAGGATGTGATCTGTATTAAAATAGGAATAATATCCATAGGAAATGAAATTGTCAAGGGCAGGACAATTAATACGAATGCTTCAGATATTTCCAATTTCCTGACCAATTTAGGTTATGAAATTTCATACATACTTGCATGTAGAGATATCAAGGAAGATATAGGAGATTCGCTTGAATTTCTTTTCCATAAATGTGATATAATTATTACAACCGGTGGCTTGGGCCCCACAGTTGATGACATTACGGTTGAATCTATTGCCCTGAATCTGAAACTGGAACTTGTCTTAAATGAATATGCCTATTCAGAAATCTTAAAAAAATTAACTGAAAGAGGGATGGAATTTACTCCGGAAAGACTTAAAATGGCAATAATGCCGGTTGGGGCGGAAATATTGTACAATACTATTGGAACAGCTCCTGGTATGATTCTTAAATATAATGGGAAGGTAATTTTTTCAATTCCAGGAGTTCCGTCTGAAATGAGGGCTATGCTTCCAGAAATTTCCAGAATTTTGGGGCCTTCTGGAATGGAGTATTATTCATTGGAATATGATGTAAAGGGTTTATTGGAGAGCAAAATTGCATCATATGTGAAGGAACTGATTAAGAAATACAATTATGAAATGCTTATTAAGACACATCCAGAATCAAGGGAAACTCAGAACAGGAAAGTTACTATTGAGATATACGGCTATGGAAAATCAAGGAAAAGACTGGAAGAACTTGCTCAGCAGATCAAACAGGAAATCGATAGTATAATTCTAAATAAACTCTAAAATTTAATATATCAGCCTTAAAATATGATCATATGGTAAATGGATATACTATTCAGATATTTGTTGGGGATATTAACGATGCATTGGTATGGTACACAAATATCATAGGAAGAGATCCTGATGCTACCCCATTTGAAGATTATCTTGAATGGGAGATTATACCGGACTTATGGCTCCAAATTTCTGAAAAAAAGGTCGGAAATTCCCAAACGCAGTCTGGGAGGATGCGTTTTGGGGTATCTGATATTGATTCTGAAAGAGCCAGAATTATAAGGGAACTTAAGGCTGATGCGACAAAGATTGAGGAAATTCCAGGAACAGTTAGATGGTGCAATTTTAATGATCCATGGTCAAACAGACTTGGGTTTTTCCAGGATTTGAAGAAATATCCAGTTAAACATGAATTTGATATGGAATTTCGTTGATAAGTCTATATCTGCCCGACAGTTATTTTAAACATGAAATTTAAAATATTTATATAAGAAGAATATTCCCATTATATGTCAAAACGAGCAGATTCAAAGAATCTTGCAATTGCACTTTCCTCTATTGCATTTCTTTTTACACTCTTATCTATTATCGTCAGGGACGCCCATTATAGTTCAAGTTTTGGATTCTTTTCAAGAACCGTGTCATTTTATTACTGGGGAACAATTGTTAATTTTGGAAATTCAACAAGCACTTCCTACTGGTGGTCATCAAACTCAAATTTCTCATCTGATACTGTAAATTACATGGTAGGTGCATTTTCTACCTCATTATTGACCTTGTTCACTACAGCATCCTCAACTTTGCTGATCATTTTTGGATATAAAAATGGTGGCAGAGCTTCTCTTTTTATTGGTGGTCTTGGGGCCATTGGCACAATGATTTTATTTTATGAAGGGTTAGTTAGCTACTTTGCAAATGCATCTAATACTCCCTATACAATGAGTCTGGGATATGTTCTCACGTTTGGAGCCCTTATATGTTGTTTTGCCGGAGTTGCTACATTTAAATAAGTAAAAACAGAATATTTAATTTGTTGAACTCTTTTCCTTATTATGGAATACAGGGAATTTGGCAAAACAGGAATCAAGATTTCTTCCATTGGTATGGGAACCTATTATGATCCAGCTTTTATCATTTCAAGAAAACTACACCTGAAGGGAATAAACAGGACAAACGTCGAAGCATTGAAATCTGGATTGGATCATGGAATTACACTGATTGATACTGCAGAGTTATACGGAACAGAAGAGGTAGTCAAAGAAGCCATTAAAGATAGAGACAGGGATAGTGTTTTTATAGCAACGAAAGCATTTAGCAACCATCTCAGCAGCTATAAGATAAGAAAAGCATGCATTAGAAGTTTGAAAAATCTTGGAACTGATTACATAGATCTTTATCAGATACATTTTCCTTCGCATTTTATTCCAGTGAAGGAAACTCTTATGGAAATGGAAAAATTGCTGGATGAAGGTAAAATACGTTATATTGGGATTAGCAATTTTGACCTTGCCAGAACAATGGATGCTGTTTCCCAGATGAAGAGATATGAAATAGCCTCCACGCAGATGTGTTATAACCTTTATGATAGGCAATTGGAAAATAATGGAATATTGGAATATTGCAAAAAGAATAAAATGGCTTTGCTTGCCTACTATCCACTTGCACATGGAAAATTGGTAAAAGGTGTAGATAAGGAATCAACTATCAGCAGGATCGTTGAGAACCACAAGGGTTCAAAGCCTGTTCATGTAGCACTGAACTGGCTACTCTCAAAAGGGGACAATATTTTTCCAATACCCCGAGCATCGAACCCAGAACATGTAGTTGAAAATAGCAAATACGATTCTTTTAAACTTACTGATGAAGAGTTAAGTGAACTTGATAATATTATGAATGATACCCATAAATAATAGATATATTGTCAATTCCACCATTTTTTAGTGCCTCAGCTAATAATTCATCAACAATTTTCTTTGGTTTATCATAATTTAGAGAAAGTATTTTCTTTATCTGGATATTGTTTACCATATCTGTAAGCCCGTCTGAACACATTAGGAATGCATTATTCTTTGACATGTCAAACCTTCCAGTTTCAATCTTAAGATCCTTGCCCAACCCGAGGCATGAAAATAGTGCATTGCTGTTTTTTAGTCTGTGTGTGTGATTTACTTGGGTTAATTTTTTGTCTGAATAGGAGAATATAGTTGAATCACCTGCATGTGCAAAATATAAGATTGAACCTTGAACCATAGCTATAATCATGGTTGTTCCCATTACTTTCTCTGCATCCAGCCCATCATTAATTTCCATGATCTTATCATTTGCTTTTTTTAATGCAAATTCCAGTAAAGTTTCTTTATTTTTTGTTGTCGCAGAAAGTGCAAGGTTGTTCCCTATGTAAGATATCACCTCATTAATGGCAGTATAACTTGCCTTTTCACCGGATTCCAAACCACCCATGCCATCTGCTACCCCAAAAACAAGAAAGGTGTGTTCCTTCCCTTCAAAGAAAAAATGAAACTTAGTTGCAGCACAGGAATCCTCATTATTATTCCTTACTTTTCCCATGTGGGATATCATACTATAGGGTATTTCCGAAAAATTATTATCTGAATTCTCATATTTGCCAGAAACAGTCAGATCTGGAGTGTCCTGCATAAAACGATTCTTTATATTATCTATAGTAGATTTCAACTACGGATTATGTTTTTAACATTAATTATCTTTTAGGTAACGTACCTGAACATTTTTAAACTATAACCAAGTAATGATTCTTTTCAAAGAAAAATAATTGCTTCGAATCTATTAAGAAAATTCAAAAATAAATACTCATTCCGTGTTTTTGTCACGGTTAATGCTTTTTTCAGATGAAAAACCTTCGGGGTAGCGCTTCTTCAATTTTTCAACATTGAATTCGGCTATTTCTTCCAGTGAAGAACCTATTGAAGATGCTATTGCATCAATATACCAGAGGATATCTCCTAATTCTTCTATTAGTGAATCTCTGTTAACTGGATGGCCATGAAACAATATTTTCTTCAGGACGTCGACTAATTCTCCACTTTCTCCAGCAATGCCAAGAGACCAGTTAAGAAGTTTGCCATAAGTACAATCCTTTAAACCTATTTCCTCCATTGATCTCATGAAATCAAAATGTGCATGATTCATTTCTTGAACTACATTTTTATCACTGGTTTCTGTCCTGATTCTGTTTTTTGAATATTCTGTAAAGCTGATAGACATTATTATCATTTTAATGATAACCTATTTTGTAAATGTTGTTTTTGATAGGTGCATTAGGATTCAAATTACATGAATTAACTTAATATTTATTGTAAAATAAAATCTATAAAGTTTAATAACTGATTGCACTTAAATTGTAATGGATGAAATAGATCGAATGATCTTATATAACTTACTTCTGGATGGAAGGATGACACAGAGGTTGATTGCTAGAAATATCGGAATTTCCGCCCAAACTCTGAATTATAGAATAACAAAACTAACAGATGAAGGCGTCATAAAAAATTTTATTGTTCATGCAGATCCTGTTCTATATGGAGAATTGACGGCATTTGCAGCTTTTCGGTCAGATTATGAAATAGAACCTGATTATTTTATTAAAATCAAATGCCTTGAAAAAATTACTCTCTATGGCGTGACTGGCAAAACGGATGAAGAGATAAGTTCTAAAATTGAAAAAATGTCCAAAGTACTGGGAGAACCAGTTATGACCCATAATCCAAACAACATAAATTACAACGTTAACTCTAATTCCATTGATCGCCTTATTGTGGATCAATTGAGGAGGATGCCCAAGTCAAAATTATCCGATATTGCAAAGGCACTGAATCTTCCAACTATGAGGGTAAAAAAAAGATACAATTATCTTACTCGAAACAAGTTAATCAAGGTGCTTCCTATTCTTGACCTTTCAAAGAATAATCTGGTCATATTCGCGATATTCTCTAAAAAAACAGATGAGATTGAACCATTACTTTCCAATTCCACTATTTTAAAAATTGGAGATACAATTAATGGAATATTCATTTGTTACGCCGAAAACATGGTCAACTCAAAAAACATTATTAATAGGGTAAAGGCCGTAGATAAAGATTCAGACGTCATGGTGGTTTATGATTATGATTTTCTGTGTTAACCCTTGACTCAAGCTTTTTTACGTAATATGTCCAGATCAATTTTCAGATCAGATACAAGGTCTTTCGCTTTTTTCGTTATTTCGCTCATGATCTCCCCTTTTTCCATTCTGTACATCTTTATTCTTGA
>JAKAWU010000061.1 GCA_021816965.1 Thermoplasmata archaeon
GTAATGTGCCTAATGCCAGCCCGAGCAATTATGTTCCAAACCTTCTTGCAGGAATACCTGCCACATACGGGGCATTGATCGTAGGACTTCTGTTTTTTGCAGCAATAATGTGGATTGCCATAATACTCAGGAAGAGAAGAATCAGAGATAACCCTGTGCAGGAAAGTGGATGGAAATCTATTGCAGCTTCACCATACTTCAGTGGTTTTCTCTTTTCAATGGCCATGATAGCCTCTTTCATATTCTCTGCTGGACACCAATTCAATTATCTCGGAGTGACGACACCCGTTGCCCTCTTCTCACAGTATATCCTCTCTCCTGCAGGCATATACCTTGGGAGCAAATCCGTTTCGACAAACTGGTACCAGACCATACCTGTCATCAGCGGTTTCTCCTTTTTCATACTTATGATAATTGCTGGCTCTTCCATTTTTTCAATGGCAAGGGGAACATTCAGGATCAGGATGCCATCCGGCTCTGCCAGCAAAACAGGAGATCTTGCCATCGGTTTCACAGGAGGAATAATCATAGCCATCGGTGCAAGGATTGCACAGGGATGCAGTGTTGGAGGTTTCTGGAGCGGACTTGCAGGGCTGTCCCTGTTTGGCCTCGTTTTCACGATCGGAATAATACTTGGAAGTGTGGCAGGGTACTATGCATACATATTCCTCAGTTCCATGATTGCAAACAAGTCTGAAAGAAAGAGCGTTGTACATGAACCAAATTTATGGCGCATTGCGCTGAGCCAATATGCATTCTCTGTGATATTCGGACTGATCCTGGTGGCAATTGGTATCGAAAGCCAGACTGCAAACGGGCAATACACTGCAAAAATTCCTTCCACGCTGATGGCACAGGAAAGCGAAACCATGATCATGCTGGGAATAGTGGTGATGGTACTGGGAATAATAATTACAACAGCACAGCATTTTAAACTTGCAGCAGGAAAGAAAATGAAAACGACCATTGGAGTGAGGTGATGAAATGAAGAAAATTGGAATAATAGGTGGAGGAGCAGGAGGATTGATAACATCTTCCAAGCTCGCAAAAGATCTGTCGGGCGAAATCAAGAAAGGAGACGTTTCCATAACACTTTTTGACAGAAAGAAGCAACAGGAATTCCAGCCAGGTTATCTGGAAGTTGCATTCATGGGTGAGAAACCGGATAAGATAAGAAGGGAAACCTCGAATCTGATTGCACCCGGTGTCAGGCATGTGATAAGCGACTGCAAGAACGTAGACCTTGATAACAAGATGATGGAAACTGAGGATGGAAAAAAATGGGATTTTGACTATCTTATCATTTCCACCGGCTCATCACCAGATTATGATCAGATTCCCGGACTTAAAAAAGCAAACATGGACTTCCATACAAGCGCTTCAAAGTCAAGCCTGATCTACAGCAGAATAAACAGCATGAGTTCTGGAAAGATAGTTGTGGGTATTGGGGGCCTTCCATATAAATGTCCGCCATCACCAAATGAATCTGCTTTCATGCTGGATGAATTCTTCACGAGGAAGAAAATAAGGGATAAAATCAATATCACCTATATCACACCATTCACAAGAATTTATTCTGCAGAAGCGATAAATAAAGTCATTGAACCACTTTATAAAAGCAGGAACATTGATAGCATCACAGCATTCACAACAGATTCAGTAGACCCGGAAAAAAAGGAACTTGTATCCCTTGAGGGTGAAACCATAAAATATGATCACCTTTTCCTGACACCTCCACACAAGACAGCAGGCTTTATTCATGGCACAGAGATGGCAGATGAAGATGGATGGATAAAGACAGACAAGAAGGATTTACACATAACCAAGCATGACGATGCCTTTGCCATAGGAGATACCACCAACATACCTATCTCGAAGGCAGGAGTGGAGGCCCATCTTGAAGGAGTCATAGTTGCAAACAACATCACCTCGGAAATTTCAGGAACTGGGGAAAGGTTCGAATTCACAGGAAGAACACAGTGTTCAATGGAAACGGGATGGCATCAGGCAACCTTTGTCATTGGAACATATGATACGCCAGTCCAGGAAATCAAGCCTTCCATGAAGAATTACATGGAGAAGAAGGTAATGGAGAAGATTTACTGGTCCTCTTTGGGCGGTCATTATGAGTGGCTATTCAAGTACCATTTCAAGAATGACTACTTCTCGAAAATAAGTTGAACCTGATGCCTGTAGGTAATGTTAAATATAAAAATGAATGAACTGTGCCTGACCAGTTCTTGCATTTTTATTCTCAACATTTTCTGATGTTCATTTTTTGCAGGATTAGTTTCATTTTATTATTTTTAGTATGAATAACAATTATTCCAATTCAACCTGAAGATTTCAATCTAATCCCTGAAGGTGTGAGATCCTGTTCAATATCTTCTGGAAAATTGAATATGCAAATACACAGGATGAAACAAATGTTATGGCGTGCTTATTTGACCAGTCAAGTTCCTTCACCATGTATGTGAGATGCCTGCTTTTGTCTTCCTGAGGGGTGTACTCAGTTCCATTCATGTAACTGAGTATATTGCTTACAATGTTCTTTTTCTCAAATTCCTGTATATATCCTAACCTGCTTCCCACTTCCACCATCCTGATTCCCGATAGATAAGTGGCCTCCACAAGATCCTCCTTGGACATCCACCTTGTTTCGTAGTTCAGAAAGTCATCCCATGATCTGCCCTTTTCAAGCAGATCATAGAAATCCATGAGATTCTTTGTCTTGATGGTATAGCCATACCTATCGGGCATCTCATAAAATAGAGATCCAGGATCAAGGAACGGCGTAAGTGGAGATATGAAACCATAGACGGGCATTCTGCTGGTTGTATGTTCCTGAATGAATGTATCCAGAAAGTCTGCGTCTTTCATGACGTCCTCTTTTGTCTGTTTTGGAAGACCGATTGAGAAATAAACGTCGAACTTTCTCGATCCAAATTCTGCTGCAAGATCAACACTCTTAGCAAGTGCTGCATTATCGTAATACCTACCTGTCTCCTCCCGGATTGGCTGGATAGAAGAATCGGGTGACATTTCACACATGAACTCACTTACATTTCTTGAAAGCACACTGAAATATTCCCTGTCAGGTGGAACGAAATATTCTGTGAGGAATGGGAGATCAATGCCCCTTTCCTTTATTTCCCTGAATAGTTCACTGTAATACTTTTCCCCGGCCTGATTCAAGTCTCCGGCAACAAAAACAGGGGATGCAATGGTATCCTGTATAACACTTATCTCATCGGCCACCCTCTTTGGATCTCTTCTCATAAGCCCTTTGTTATAGTACCTCTTTCCATAGGCATAGTTTGAAGCACCGCAGAATCCACAGTTGAACTGGCAACCATGCTGTATAAGAGTCATACCCACAGGATTTGTAATCCAAGAAAGATAAGGTAGATGGCCCCTTATGTCATGATATTTAATTGCTGTTTTCAGGAGTATTGAATAATCTATAAAAACACGTGATGCAGGATCCATATCACTGGAACGAGAATTCATTCGGATTTTGCCATTGTCCCGATATGCAAGGCTGCTCACTCCATCAACATTTTTATGAGATTCAAGTGAATCAAGAAGCTGTACAAGGGGGCCCTCCATGAAGTCTCCAAGAAGAATGTAATCCACCACCTCAATCTTTTTAAGTATCTCCTCCGCAAAATATGAGGCTGAAAAACCACCCATAACAATCTTGCTGTTTGGATGGTATTTTTTAATGATTCTGGCCACGTTCAATGAGCCATGAACATGAGGCATCCAGTGCAAATCAATGCCGAACAATTCAGCATCAATATTCCTGATGTATTTTTCCACGTCAAACTCAGGGTTGGCAAGCATGTGGACTGCAAGGTTGCATATCCTGCCTGTGTAACCGTTATTCATTATATGGTTGAGCATGCTCACGAAACCCACAGGATACATTTCAAAAAGAGGTGTTGAAGGAACAACATCGCTGATAGGGCCCTCTTTCAGATTTCGCTGTCTGAAGTCATAAATGCTTGGCGCATGTACAAAAGCTATGTCAGACTTCATGTATGTTGAATCTTTAATACTTAATTAAGGGCATGCATTATTTTATTTTGTGATATTTTGTATTCGTAATTCTTCAGAAAATATATGTTCTCATTTATGATCAGCATCATTTATGCATTAGAAAGAGCCTGATTTTAGTAAATTGAAAATCATTAGCTTCACTTCATTTTTTCCATATTTACTATGCTAATTAAAGAATGTTTCCTTACGGAGAATATCATCAGTAATTACTGCCGTAATCATGATAAAATAAATATTCATCATATGAATGATGAATTTACTGTTACAATCTCAAATGATTACGTGTTAAAACTTGGAACTGTCAATAATTGTCTGAATAACTAAGTTTTTCCTTAGAGATGCCTTCTTTCCCAGAGACCATATATATTATATTGAAAACATGAGCAGCAACGGAAAAGAGAATGAACAATAGTCCTACAAGGGCCAGCAGCTTAATGAAACTGTCCACATACTGCATGTTGAATCCTATGAAAAAAAGTATGACACCAGCATTCATTGAGAAAAATTCAAAATTGATACTTTTTTCAGCATATGCCTTTGATCTGGACAGACCTGATACGAACATATATGAAAGTCCGAAAATGATCATTGTCACGAATCCAAATAACCAGAGAATGAATATGGAATCTCTGGCGATCTGTATTAGTGGAATCATACTTACAATGAGGGCGATGATGCCTGCCAATAAATATAAGAAACTGACCGCAATGAATCTCAGTACATGTTTGATGTTTATTGGACCATTTTTTCTTTCACCATGGCTGTACATAACTGGTCATGTATTCTGTTCTTAAAAATATACCAGGTATTTGATTCCTGAATACTGTGTTTATGGTTTAGATCATTTGATAGCATTCAACTTGTTACTAATAATAGCAGATTATCTACTGTTGCTCTCCTGTTTTCTTTTGTGACATCACCCTTTCTACCTGTATGAGTGGATTCAGCAACCAGAATGTCAGATCTGTCTGACCAATAAAAGATAAGTTTAAAAAAAATGTAATGTGTGACTTATAGCGATTACTTTTATTGTGGAAATCTAGTGCTTGTGATGCTTTGCTGCATGCACTTCCATTTCCTTCTTGGATGCGAAAGCCATGTTACATGCCTTACATTCAAATTTTTCTTCCGACATTCATTCACCTCAAATGTTAAACTTAGCACACATATTAAGGTTTTTCCGTCAACGGTTGACACATCTCAGCGCTGAAGTACCTCCCTTGCTGAAATTGCCGCTCTAAGTACCACCTCGGATAGT
>JAKAWU010000017.1 GCA_021816965.1 Thermoplasmata archaeon
TGATCTCAGGAACCCTGAGGACAGATCCGTTCTCGGAAGAGATGATGGATTCTGCTTATGAAACAAGGAAAAATGAGACTATCGTCCGAAATTGAAGGGAAAGATACCCGTCTATTGCCGCCATAGGTGTAATAGTAAATTATTTATAATGCATAGACGATAATGATTTGTGTGTACAGAGAATTGTTAGTCGTTTTGGTTGCAGGTTTATTTCTAGCCGTCGGATTAATGGTGGTTGTGAATAATCCGGTTGAGGGGGGATTGGCTACAAAAGAAAATGTTCACCCTGCTATGTATCCTGGTGGCGGAGGTGGAGGTTCATCGCCAACACAAATAATGTACTTCTCATATAACGATGCTTGCCAATACGGCAATATATACGAACAGTATTGGGCTTACTTGGGACCGAATGGGAATCACATCTACTGGCGTGGCACTATTTCAGTAACTTCCGAAAATGGATCCGTGCTTGATGGTAATTACAATTGGTGGTCTGTATATGATGTTGTTGGTGAGACACATAAGACAGGGACAATAGACTTTAACTCACCCGATTCTGCTATTGGCAATAGCCAAAGTATATACGCGTTTACACCACCTAATACAGTAAGTAGTGGTTCTGCCGAAACTGTAACTTTTGGTCTTTCTGGTTCTGCAGGATATTATGGTGTTACTGGAGGCGCTACAATTAGTTGGCAAATGTATTATCCAGAATTTGAACAAACTACTACGTCGTTAACAGCGACCAACGGTGGATGGGCTTTCTACGATAATCAGGCACTAAATGGACCCAACCCTACAGCCACTTCTTTCTCTGCTGGAGTTACAGTCCCTACTGTTTACAATAGTTGTCAGACCATTAACGCTGATAGTTCAATGAATGCTATGACATCTAGTTGGGGGTGGGATACTGTATATACTTATTCAATATCCAACAATCTGCAAACTGAATGGGTTTCATAAGTTATATTAGGTGGGTTCATGAGTGAGATTGATCAAAAAAAGAAAAATATTTTAATTATATTTTTTATTATTGTAGTTTTAATAACTTCTTCAGTTTATATCTATTATAGAATAGAGCAGGATAAGTTTTATCAAGTCAACATCACAGTTACGCCTAGTAGTTTGGTTATGGAACAAGGCAATAAGTTACCATTTTATATAAATGCCAGCAGTACTGCTGCACCGTTCCACGTGGATGCATCCACATATTTAAACGGTCTAAGACTTGACTACATCGGTTCGTCTGAGAGCAACAGTCCTAGTGCAACGCAACCTTTTGCAATCATCAAATTTAATTTAAGTAATTCCAGTCCAAGCATCACAGCATATTGGAATAGCACAGTGGCCGTTCTGACCAATAAAGGCCCGGAATATTATCTGGCTCCCGCTGGGTATTATTTAATTGAAGGATTGGTTGAGACTTCGATCGGCACTCCGAGTCATGTCTTATTGAATTTCTCTTTGCTTCACACTGTAATATTTGTTTCTGGAATAAATGTATTTGATGTTCTGAACTTAAAAAACAATAGCTTAGGGCTGACTCTAAACTCCACTATTGCCAATAGTGGTTCTGCCAGTTATCCCACCAGTATAGTGTCAAAATACAATGATACTGTTTCAAGCATTAATGTCAGCTTGGAAATTCAAAGTTATACTTACGTCAATTTTCGCTTTATTATAAATTCGCCTCAGAACTCAATTACAATACTAATAAAACTTAATGATGGAGTACTTTATCAAAACATAGTGGGATATGGTGGAATGATTGCCTAATATTCATATACAAGACCTAACAAAGACTTATAAGAGTATCCACAAATCTCAAGCACTTGTAGGTTGTTCTCTCTTAATCGATAAGCCTGGCATATATTCTATTGTGGGTCCAAATGGTGCAGGGAAAACCACTTTATTAAAAATAATTGCTGGAATCCTGAGAAAAACAAGTGGAATTGTAAGTGTTCAAGGTAGCACGTTTTACGTTCCAGAGAATCCTGCTTCTTATGATAATCTCTCGGCTTCAGAACACTTTGATTTAGTTGAAAGGTGTGTGGACTCTTCTGAAATCATTCGAACACCTAAAGAGGTGTTGGATTTGGTGGGGCTTCCACACAAGAAGAAAATCTTTGACTACTCTAAAGGGATGAAGCGCAGACTTAATATAGGAATGTCGCTCATAGCAAAGAGAGAGATTATGCTACTTGATGAGCCGTTTGAGGGTCTTGATCCTTCAATTTCCGAAGAGATCTCTACAGATTTAAAAAAACTCGATGATGGTAGTCGGATAATAATATTAAGTAGCCACGATCTTGCGAGGGTGGAGGATTTGTCAGATGTTATAATTTTTCTCAAAGCTGGATCGATTATGTTAAACATAGAAACAAAGAGTGCGGATTCAATTGTAATAAAAGTTCCCGGAGGAACTGAGGTTACAAATTTCCTAGAAAAACTTCATGCAAATTACGATATTAGCGAAGATGAAATTATTATAAACGTAGAGAAAGAGAAATCCCAAGATATCATTAAGAAACTCGTAATGCAGGGAATTTCAATCAATGAAATGAAAACTCCCAGCTTGCTAGAGACTTATCGTAAGGTAATGGAGAAATAGATCATATGATGTTTCAATCTATTATGGCACACCTTCGCAAAGATCTGTATTTAAATTTTAGATCCACGTTTTCTTTTTTTATATTATCTTTCTGGGGGTTTTTATCCCTGATTGTCGCATTATATGTTATCACTAGCAACGGAAATCTTGGGTTTTCCGGACTACTTGTTTATAAGTTTTTAGAGGTTTTGATGGAAATGTCGCTCCCACTTTTTCTAATTCCCGCAATTCTTATCCCAGTGGAATATGAGTCTGGAATGATCAATATATATAAGGGATTGGGTCTTCCATTTAATGTTATTTTTATTTCGAAGTTAATCTCGATGATAATAAATTTCTTAATTTTGGAAATTTTGTCATTCATCATCTTTTTCATTGTTTATTTTCTTTATAATACATCCAGCGTAAATGTGAACATAATAGGAGAATGTTTCCCGACCATATTAACTGCTATACTTTTGCTGATGTTTGTTTTCTTGCCTGTAATAGGATACATCTCAATGGTATCGTATGCTTCTTCCAAAAGATGGATCTCTATCCTTGTTTCAACGTTTATCTTTCTGTCGATGTTATTTGGTACTAAAAATATCACATTATTCTACGAAACTAATTTTTCTAGTGGTACTTCCGCAATGTACTCCCTACCTTCCATTTATTATCCTCTTTTTGTATCATTTCCCTCCTCATCCATAAGTATCTTAGCAGAAACTTTCGGAATACCCGTTATAAATAGCCACAGCATAGGGGCAGTTACGAGAATTTCATCGCCATTATTCCATGCGTTCCTGAATGAGACGGGGTATGCAATATGGATATCTTTTTTTGCCGTTATTTTCTTATTCCTAAGTTACTTGATAGGGAGGTTGAGGTATTATTATGGATAAACGCTGGGTTGTTTTGGTTGTGACATTTGTGGTAATAATATAGGTTTTCATTTACTACGATCCTCCTCGACAACAACCCGCCAAAATTTCAATTAAAACTCAAAGCCCCTCTCTGATTCTTGTTGCAAATGTATATGTCAATACAACTACTACCAATACTACATTTTACCTAGAAAAGAATGTGACAGAAATCGTTTTATATGCTTATTCTAATGATTCAAGTGGCACAATATTCGTTTTGAATCCTCTAGAACACCAAGAAATAAGAGTGAATGTTGCGCAAGGAAATGGTTCTATTTACATGGACACTGCTTTTTCTGATCCTCCATATGCAGTTCTTCTTGAGGGAACTTGGCATTTGAATGTATCTTTAACTGAGGTTAATGCGATTCATATAATTGTCTACGTGCAATTTTAACAGTTTGGTTCTTCCTATATTCTGTGGATAGATTTAATATATATACATATTTAGACAATATTCTTTGAAATACGATTGAAAGGATTATGAAGAACTCCTAGACCTCAAATCACCATGGAAAGTGTAGAAGGTTCTTTCAGGGATAGATTTCATAAAGGAGTTCTCGCACATCACAAATGAGGAAATGGAAAAGGCATGGATGTTCATAAGGCCCAACCTATGAGAACCAATCATACGGAATGAGAAGAGGAGAATGCCTTTTCTGTATGATCTTGAAAAGATTCTTGAAACAAAGGAAACGTTATCTGCCGATGAAGTGAAAGCATGGGTTGAATCAATAAAATCTAAGACTAATTTGACGCCATATCGCAGAATGTGATTCTGATTAAGAAATAATATATAATAAAAACCTATTCCTTTATGTTAATGGATGGATAAGGATAAGCTTCAGATCAGAGAAGCAGCTAATTTCATTCTATGAAGAGGACGTGATTGATACGGATGACAGGAAAGAGATAGTATTTCCGGGAGATATTGTTGAAAAGGGAGAACTGAACATGAGAAATGGAGTGTTCAGGTCTGTTGATGGTTCATACAGATCTCAGTTTTTCGGAATAGTACAGAAAGGAGACGAATTTGTTGACGTTGTTCCATTTCATGGGACTTACGTACCAAGAAGAAATGACAAGGTTATAGGCAAAATCATAGACATAGGCCCCTCAATGTGGACAGTGGACATAAAATCACCATACATGACCATGCTGCACATGAATGATACGCCATGGAAGCTCAACTCAGGAGAGATCAAGCGGGCTATAGGTGTGGGAGATTATGTTTATGCAAAGGTGCAGACAGTCAATGAGGTCAAGGAAAGTTGGATCACATTGAAAGAGCCAGGACTGGGACTGAGAAAACTTGAAGGTGGGCATATTATCTATGTTCCAGCACCAAAAGTTCCAAGAATAATTGGAAAGGCTGGATCAATGGTAAACATGATCAAGGATGCCACAAACACCCGGATAGTCATAGGACAGAATGGGCTTATATGGATAGAGGGCCAGATAGAAGGTGTTTTAAAGGCAACCAGTGCCATAGAACTGATCAAGAGCATGGCACACACAAACGGACTTACGGACAGGATGATGGAATTCCTAAAAATTGAAAAGAAAGGTGAAGAGTAATGGGTACACCAAGTGACAAGAAACTTATAGATGAAAATGGATTGAGACTGGATGGAAGGGGCCCCGATGAACTGAGGCCTATAAGGATCCGGACAGACGTGCTGGAAAGAGCAGACGGAAGTGCAATGATAGAATGGGGCGGTAATAAGATCATAGTTGCCGTATATGGCCCAAGAGAAGCATACCCTAAGCACACACAGGACATTGAGAGGGCAGTCATCAAAGCAAGATACAACATGGCTGCATTCTCTGTGGATGAGAGAAAGAGACCCGGTCCTGACAGGAGGTCAGTGGAAATTTCAAAGGTCATATCAGAGGCACTCACTGCTGCAGTCATGGTGGAACAGTTCCCAAGGACACAGATTGATGTATTCATTGAGGTTGTGCAGGCTGATGCAGGCACAAGAATCGCAAGCCTGACAGCGGCATCTGTAGCACTTGCAAATGCAGGCATACCTATGAAGGATTTTGTGGTGGGATGCACGGCAGGCAGAGTTGAGGGTAAAGTAGTTCTTGACCTTTCAAAGGAAGAGGACAATTTTGGACAGGCTGACCTTCCCATGGCAGTGCTTCAAAAATCCGGCGAAGTTGTGCTGATACAGATGGATGGAGAACTCTCAAAGGAAGAATTTGACAGCGCTGTGGCAATGATAATGGACGCTACTAAAAGAATCCACGAGATCCAGAGAAATGCACTTGTTGAAAAATACCAGAACATAGAAGCAGGAGGTGAAGAATAATGCCAAAAGATGCATCAGGAGTTCTTTCAGAAATAAAGAGATCATTTATACAGGAAAAGCTGAAATCAGGTTTCAGGGAAGATGGTAGAAAACTTGACGAGATGAGAAAGATAACTATAGATGAAAACTATGTTCCAAGGGCCCAGGGTTCTGCATTCGTACAGCTTGGGAAAACAAAGGTAATAGTTGGAATCAAGATAGAATCAGGAGCACCATTCCCGGACACACCAAACCTTGGAGTTATGACAACAAATGTTGAAATGCTTCCAATGGCATTCCCCACATTTGAACCCGGACCGCCAAATGAGGATTCCATAGAGATTGCAAGGGTAGTGGACAGGGGAATCAGGGAGAGCAAGATGATCGATCTGGAAAAGCTCTGCATTGAGCCCGGAAAGAAAGTCATGATAGTGTTCATCGATATTGATGTCATAGATTTTGATGGAAATATAATAGATGCCTGTACAATGGGAGTGGTAAAGGCACTGAGTTTTGCCAGGTATAAACCAGATCCTGAAGGAGACGAGTTACCTGTTCCTATCAACAATCATCCAATTTCAGTCACAATGGTTAAAATAGGGAATGAAATACTGTGCGACCCCAACCTTGAGGAAGAACAGATGTCAAATGCCAGAATCACTGTTACTATGACAGAGGATGGAAAGATCAGGGCAATGCAGAAGGGCAATATAGGCTCATTCACGCTTGGCCAGATCAATGAGGTCATACAGATGTCTGAGAGAGTTGGAAATGGGATAAGAGAACAGATACTGGGTGAAGTAAGATGAGCAGAAGAACGCAGAAAGTAGGTCCAGCAGGAAGATTCGGACCAAGATACGGTGTCACTGTAAGAAAAGGCTGGACAGAGATTTACAAGCAGAAAAAGGCAAAATATGATTGCCCCAAGTGCAGCCAGAAGAAAGTGGTAAGAATTGCCACGGGTATCTGGCAGTGCAGGCACTGCGACTACAAGTTTGCAGGTGGGTCCTATACACCGGAGTATTCACAGAAAATGAAAGAGGAAATGGTGGAAAGTGCAGTATAAATGCATCAGATGCGGAAGGATTCTTGAAAAATCTATTGGAACCAATGAAATAGAATGCGAATGCGGTTCCAGAGTTTTCCTCAAAGAAAGACCAAACGTGGAGAAAGAAGTCAATTCCAGGTGATCCAATGGCTTCACCAGGGGCCATAATTTCAACCAGCGAACTGTGCATCAGATGCACAGGAAGGATTTTCGCCATGGAGGGCCACGGCATGTCCAACATTGAAAGGGGCATGTCATTTATACACTCTGAAGGCAAGCAGGAAAGAATCATAAGATCAGTTGAACCTGCGGAATGCGCCATATGTCATGGCATTTTCACGCAGCTCGATCTTTATGCAAGTGAAATAATTCAGAGATTATCTGAATTTGAATTTTCATCATTCCTTCTGGGGAGCACATTTCCGGAGGAAACAATCAGCAGTGAATCTCTGATTCAGGGATCATTCGGTTCAAAGGGAGAGAGCATTAAGAAGGAATTCAACAGGGAACTTGGAAAGATAGTAGAAAATAAGTTGAAAAAGGAACTGGACAGGGATGATCCAGATATAATGGTGAAGATCGATACAAGATATATGAAAATCGATTTTCAAATCAAGTCCATTTATATTTATGGCAAGTACAGGAAATTCAACAGGATAATGCCCCAGACGAAATGGATAAAATACTCTGAGGTGAAGGATACTATAGAATCTATAATTGGGGAAAAACTTAACATGCTCACCGGTGGAGATTTATACTATCTTCATGGGGCAGGCAGGGAAGATGTTGATGTGAGAATGCTCGGAAACGGCAGGGAGTTCATCATAGAGTCCTGCAATCCAAGAATAAGAAAAATAGATCTTGCAAAAATGGAAGAGATGGTTAACTCTTCAGGCAAAGGCATAGAAATAATTGATCTTTCATTCACCACAAGAACCCATGTAAGGAAGATCAAGGAAGAAAAACATGCAAAGGTATACATGGCAACCGTGACATCTGACAGGGAAATAGAAAAGGAATCCTTTGCGGAATCAATAAGTGGTATAAACGGGAAAGTTATTTATCAAAGAACACCATTAAGGGTAAGCACTTCAAGATCTGATCTTGTCAGGGAAAGAAAGGTAATGTGCGTTTCCATAGAAGATATCCAGAAAAATTCCGCACGCCTGAGAATCGAGGCAGAAGCAGGCGTATATATAAAGGAACTGATATCTGGGGACCACGGAAGAACCAATCCAAATCTTTCAGATCTTTCGGGTATGAAATTATTCATATCTGAGTTGGATGTAATAGAAATTAAGAGGTGAACAAATGGTAAAAATGTCACACGGACCAAGGGCCGGATCAAGGTACAAACTCACAAAGAGAATCAAAGACAAGGGAATGCCAAGAGTGAACGCTTTCATGAAAAAATTCGAGGTTGGCGAACATGCAGCCGTAGTTATCGATCCCTCCGTGCATGCAGGCATGCCATCACACAACTTCCAGGGATACACTGGACTTATTGAGGGAACACAGGGAAGATGTTACGTCCTTTCAATAAAGGTAGGCGGAGTGACCAAGAGAATAATTGCAGATCCTGTGCACCTTAAGAGGATCAGCGAGTAATATGAAGATTAAATTCATAACGACTTCTGAAGCAAGAGACATACTTCATGAGCAAATGACAAAGAAAGGAAAGGAAATGGAGCATATAGACCAGATTGAGAATAAGGAATATGAATACAGTTCCGCTTTTTCAAGGCATTCTACTGGAGCAAAGGGGAAGCAGATAACAGAGTCAGTGATGAAAATATCCAATATTGAAGAGGAAATTGCAGTCAAGATATCTGATATGATGCCCTCAAATCTCGAACAGCTGAGATCAATCCTCATATCATACAAGATAAATCTTCCTGAGGATATCTTAAATAAGCTACTTGATTATCTTAATCCAAAGTAGGTGCTTTTATGGATGATTTTGCCTATGTTCTTGATTACCTTAAGCAGGGGAGGACTTCTGACCACAATTTCCACAAAACTCCACTTGTGATTATAATAGGAGAGACTGAATTCAAGTTTCTTGAAGCAATACCAAAGGAAAACGCAATACTCACAGTCGGAGACAGAGTATATATTGGCAAGGATCAGGCAAAGAGAGACAGAATATCTACAGTCAAGAGAAGGATTGGATATGAGGAACTGACCGCATCAGCAGTGAGTGAACTTCCATACACCCTTGAAAATATAGTGAAACTGCAGAAAAATATATACCTTAAATTCTTCAATGATGCGCAGCCAATCAGTCCCAGGATGCACAGTCTTGAGCTTCTGCCCGGACTTGGGAACAAAACAATGTGGTCTATCATAGAGGAAAGGGAGAAGAAACCCTTTGACAGTTTTGAGGACCTTTCAGAAAGAGTGAAGATACACCATCCCGAAAAGATGATTGCAAACAGGATAACCCAGGAACTGGAAAACAGGAACGAAAAGTACAAGCTTTTTGTCAAGGGATGAAGCAATACACTAAGAAATATGGACAGGTTCTCCTGAAAGACAGAAATATAGGGGAGCTTGAAGTAAAATTTCTCAATATTCCCATTGGTTCTTCAGTATTGGAAATAGGCCCCGGGACAGGATTCCTGACAGGTATCATGCTTTCGCATGGATTAAGCGTGACTGCCATAGAATCGGATCACAGGTTTGTGGGCATTCTGAATTCAAACTTCAGGGAATACGTAACAGAGGGGAAGCTGAAAATAATCCATGCAAATTTTCTGGAAATAGATCTTGGAGAAATTGATCACAAGTACATTGTGGGAAACATACCATACTCCATATCTTCGCCCATAATGGAGAGACTCATGGACCTTGATTTTGACCGGGCCCTCTTCATGGTTCAGCTTGAATTTGCAAAACGGATGGTTGCAACGTCAGGCACAAAAGATTATTCCCGATTGAGTGTTTTCTGCAGCCTGAATTTCAATGTCCGGCTGGAAAAGAAAGTTTCAAGAAACTCCTTCAGCCCAATCCCGAAAGTTGACAGTGCAATTGTTAGCATCTCAAAAAAAATCAGGAATGACAATATCCCATGGGAATATGCTGACGGCTTCATAAAAGAAATGTTTTCAAGGAAAAGAAAGAAAATAGGTTTGGAATATGGTGGTGAAAAATATGCTGATCTGAGGATAGATCAGCTATCATCTGAACAGATATGGGAGATTATTTCTTATCTTTATCATCACTGATTTGGGTGAACTTGTCTGCTTGGGCCTTTGCAAACTCACTTATTCCAAAGGTTGAAATGCCCGCAGTCAAGGTGTTTGCAGGGATCATCATAAGCGTTCCCTTGCCCTCAAGTCCAATTTCATAAAGTATGTTCATCCATCTTAGCTGAAGTGCAGATGGATTGTCTGCATACATCTTTGATGCTTCAACCATCTTCTGTGCAGCCTCAACCTCAGCCAGTGCGAGAGTAACTCTCGATCTTCTCTCCCTCTCAGCAGATGCCTGTCTTGACATGGCTTCCTGAAGTGACTGAGGAACAATGACATCCCTGATTTCCACAGCTGTTACCTTCACTCCCCAGTGTTCTGTCTTCTGGTCTATGATCTCCCTTGCACTTTCCCCTACTTTCTCTCTTTCTGAAAGAATATCATCAAAGGAGTATTTTCCAATGACTTCCCTCAGGGTTGTCTGGGCAGACAGTGAGGTTGCATTTACCATATTCTCGATATTGAGAATTGCCTTCTGAGGATCAATCACCTGGTAATACATGACTGAATCACAGTTTACCGGAACATTGTCGTTTGTGAATGTTGCCTCTGTCTTGAATGCCTGAGCCTGTACTCTCGTGGATATGATTATCGGTATCTTGCTTATGAATGGAGTCACGTATATGATTCCTGGCCCTTTGATACCTGCGAACCTACCAAGGGTAAGAACTGGGGCCCTCTGCCACTCTTTAAGGATATGCAATCCAGAAAGCAAAATCAAAACTATTACAATCAGGATAAATATTAAAAATCCTTCCAATGCTGTAAATGCCATATACCCAGATCAGTTTCACTATTAATAATCTTTTTGCATTTATATTTTAAAAAATAAAATTTTAAATCCTGTAACGGAGAAGTGCAACAGACCCACCAAATCCAATTATGGTTCTGGAAAATTCTCCGTGCTCGCTTGCAATGATGACCTCCGCACCACTTTTTGATACAGTGTCCATGAGTTTCCTGACCCATTCTTCCCTGACGAATGTTTCCAGTACCATGAGCCTTGATATTGCACCTGCCTTTGCATATTTTTCAAGTTCCTGGGGCCCGTATGTGCAGTTTCCGTTCCTCCCAAGTTCTTTTAGAAAGTCTTCCATAAATATCTTCTCTCTGGTCAGCCTGGAATCTCCAATGAAATTTCTCACATTTTCAAGTCCAATGATCTCATAAATTGCCCCTTCGGTGTTTCCTGTTGACTGCACCTGCATGAAAGATCTTCCTGTTTTCTTCTCTTTTGTATACTCAAGGAAATATGCACCCTCGAACCCTGGGCCTGTGATCACAACCGGTTTGTCACCCTCCGTTGATTCAATTACCTTCATGATCTCTGCGAAGTATGTGTTTCTTGAGTAATTTGAGGCATAACTCTTCCCACTTTTTCCGGAAAATATTGTTGCAGCATTATGGATGCCGTAATCTCTCAGGATCGAAACAGAGGCAACTTCATCATCCATCACGACAAATATGCATCCTCCACTGCTTTTCATCATTGCTTCCCTGAGCATCTCTCCTGAATAGTCCTGCCAGTTTTCCTTCATGACCTCAACATCATCATCTGAAGATACTGGCACTGACTGATGCTGGCCCATAAGTTCAACAGGGCCTTCCTGTATGGTGCCTCTAACTCTGATCCTGTCAGTGAAGGGCTGGAATTCACACCCCTCCACCATCACTGTGACAGTCACAGGTTTCTTGGAAGTTTCCTTCGATCTTGTCATGTCTTCCCGTTTTTCGTCCCTTCTCATGACAGTTTTCCTGATGAAGCTCCCGGGGCCCAGAATATTCTTCAGGTACCACAGATCATCCATGTTTTCAGTATGGATCAATCTCCAGTTTCCTTCACCATTTTTCACTTTCATGCAAGCACCTGTTGGTCATAATTGAAGAATCAATCTCTCTCTTCCGCTCTCCATCTTTTAACGAGGGCGTTTTCAAGACCACAGAGGTCCATAACCCTTCCCACCATGAAATCAACCATGTCATCTACTGATTTTGGATTAGTGTAGAAAGCAGGCATTGCAGGGGCGATGATTGCACCTGCATCAGTCAGCCTAAGCATATTCTCAATGGCAATTTTACTCAGAGGCATCTCCCTTGGAACAAGAATGAGTTTTCTTCTCTCCTTCAGTGCCACAGATGCTGCCCTGGTGATCAGAGAATCCGCTATACCTGAAGAAACTTTTGCAAGCGTATTCATGGAACAAGGCATTATGACCATCGAGTCAAATATGAAACTGCCTGAACTTATTCTTGCTGCCACATCTCTGTCATCATAAACATGTCTTGCAAGTTTCTTAAAATCCTCTTCCTTTCTACCAGTCTCATACTCAATAACAGTTCCTGCATTGGATGATATGACAAGATGAATATCACACATTGCTGATTCAAGGAATCTCTGTGCCAGGATACTGCCTGAGGCCCCTGTGATCCCGAGTATAACCTTCTTTTCACCCATACATATGATAAAGTGTTATAAGATAAGTAAAGTTTTGTATGTACTTACTTTCTTCTGTTAAACACAAAATACAGCACAAATATGGATCCAATTATGACTCCAAATATAGCAAAGTATTCCTCAGTGAGTGAAAATGGCAGAATTTTAGGTTTTGACCAGGAAAATCCAGGGTATGCTCCTGCGTTCAGTGCATTCCAGTTAGTGTATCCACTCACCATGGATGACTTGTTTGCTGTGAGCCAGAATGCCTTCTGCTCATTTGCTATTGAAAGGGGGCCAATCTGTGATAGTGCAACCACGTACTGAAGACCATATGGGTTGAGCCCAGTATATGTTATATCAAACAGAATTAGGGCCTGGGTTGTGTTGTTTGCAAAATTGTAGGAAATAATTGTCTTGTTGTCGAATACATTCTTCAATATGGATGACCACGCAGGCGATGTTATAGTCTGGTGCTGTCCATCGATTCCATAATAATATGTAACTGCAGGGAGCGATGTTGGAGGCAGTGTTATATTCTGGAGTTTGGAGACGAATGGTGAATTCAAATTGCTTGATGTGGGCGTTTGGATTCCCATATTCCCAGAGACTATTGTCCATGCGCCCACAACTATAAGGATCGCTACAAGTGATATTGCTACTAGTTTCTGTACCATGATGACTGAAGGGTAATATCAAATCGATTATATCATTTTTCCTTTTTAGGTAAGTGGTCAGTTTTTGTTCACAAATGTTTGAAAAATCTAACGGTGATTCCGCAATCTGCACATTAAAAACAACAAAGATACATAGATTGTTTCTAATCACTCTGTTTATTCAGAGAGTGAGGTGTGAATTGAGTTCAACATTCCTAATTGAAGGTAATGTTCACTTCGGATGATAGAAAATCTCCATACTCCTGGAATTTTTCCATTATTAGCGGCCTGAAATCAGGATGTATTTCTGTCAACGGTGTGACTTTTATATTGATCTTTTTCCCATTTTTCTGCTGTTCCCAAATTCCACACACAAAGCCATCAGCAAGGATTGTGGCCTTTATGATGCCTGCATTTGCTGAAACCATTTTTGCCTGCATTGGTTATGAGTCCAAGATATGACATTTCCATTATTCCAGTCCATGCTGGCCCAGTGGTAGGCGTGCTTGACCATCCTCTAGCCATTGTTCTCTCTCCTGTAATTCCCATTTTGTTGAGCTTTTCAATCATGAATTTGCCAATTTCCTTTGAAGAGATTGGCTCCTTTCCCAGGGTTTCAAGAAAGGGTTCATACATTTTCTTTATTCTCACGTCCTTATCGGGAATTCCCAATTGTTTTGCATATCTGTCAAAACTTCTTGAGTATCTTGATACAGGTGATCCAAACACAAACGTGTAATAATCTTTCGAGGGAAAGGTATGAACTGTGCCTCTCACAGTCCAGGTTCTGGAAAGTGATCCTCTTTTCCGGAATTCCCTCCTGTAGTGATCAGGGGAAAATTTTTCAATTCTTGTCCAGAATGAGGAAATACTTGAATTGACATCCTGAGAATTTATTCCACAGCATGAATCCGCAATTTTCTCAAGAGAACCCCTGCCGTGGGCTTTCATTGAAAGATGTTGTCTTTCCAGCGCTATCCTGTTCATTCGCCTGAGGGCCCTTTTTTCATTGGAATTGTTCATATTGCAGGTATTCAGAATTACAATATATTTAATCTTTTTCAAGTTGAACCAGTCTGGTTTGTGCCTGAAAATCCAAAATTATTATAAAGGGTACATTTATTGTATAATGAATAGTATGCATAGAGAAAATCATGAGCATCATCACCATTTCAATTATGCCGAAATGTATGAAAGATCCAAGTCTATGTACAACGTTCCAGAAATAATGGAAAAAATTAACATTAGGGAGGGAAGCCATATTGCAGAACCTGGATGTGGTCCCGGATTTTTCACAATTCCTCTTGCAGAGAGAGTCTTTCCATCTGGAAAGGTCTATGCAATAGACTCTAATTATGAGGCTCTATCCATCCTGAAAAAGCACATTAGGGACAGGCATGAGTTACATGGCACAATTGAAGTTCACCATGCAAACATGATTCACACCAGCCTTGGAGATCATTCAGTGGATTGCATATTCCTTGCAAACGTTTTCCATGATATTGAGGATAAAGCTGCATTCGCTGTGGAGGCAAAAAGAATTCTCAAAAAAGGTGGAAGGATAATTGATTTCGACTGGAGCAAATCTGAAACTGGTTTTGGCCCCCCGAATGAGATCAGGATCGATATGGACAGGGCGCAGGAAATTTTCAGGAATCTTGATTTCAGTGTAGAACGTGCATTTGAACTAGGGTTGGACCACTACTGCATCATATTGAGAGACTGAAAAAATTTGAAGGTATACCAAAAAATTTCTTTTCTTATGAAAAGTTAATAATTTATTCTCTTATTATACAGTATGGATGAATTTGAAGTCATAGAGAGAATCGAGAAAGCAGGCACAGGGGAAACATACATACTGGCCATTGAATTCGTGAAACCAACCATGATAAAGTTCAGATCCACGGTTCACCTTAAGAAGGGAGACAAGCTCACATTGAATGATAAAGAAGTTTTTCATGGAAATGACAGAGTGGGTGAAGCATTCGAGAAAAAGAGCAGGGATGACGTGACCATGGACAGAGAACATGATATAAAATACACGGGAGGCTATTCGCTTGACGGGAAAACAATCTATCTTGATGAGCATTTCCCCAGAATACTGAAGGTGGAAGGAAAGGATATCAACGCCGAGGACACGATTGGATACCATCATGAATTGCCTGAAAAATGGATGTCCGATGAGAAATACGAATATCCATACGCGCATGAAACTGCAACTGGAATTGAGAAGAAATACGTAGAATATCTTGGTGTGACCTGGAAGGGGTACTGTGATCAGGTGGATAAAAACCTCAGGAATGTTTATAGCAGGACACTTGGAAAATCTCCATCTTCACTTGATCTTGCACCATATCTTTACTGCAGGGATCAGGAGGCCCTCAAGGAAATCAGGAACAGTGAACCTGAAGAGTGATAGAAAATGTCACTTTTCAAATAATTGTAAATTGATATTTCTGGAGGTGATAAATTGGGTATATCTTTATCAGGTGTTATTTTCCCACTTTTCCCTATAATAGCGACTGTCGTGTTTATTAAAATAACTTTAAAAAACAAAGAGATTCTTGGAAAAAACAACACAAATGGCCACAATATGTTCCCTTCCAGGTATGTTATTATATTGGCTATTTCAATTCTATCTATTGTAATCTATTCTATAGTAGAAGTATTAAATTTTTTTCTGAATTTTAGTGTGAGTAATGAAATGAACTATCTGGGGCCAACTGTAATCATCTACTCTCTTTCATTGTCGATTTTATTTTATAAAATGCCAATGGTAAAGTGAATTATTCGTCCCTGACGGAAGAGGCTTGTAACTCTCATTGGGCTACAATAGGCTGGGTGACAACAGCCTGAAATACTCTGACCTTCTGAGTACTCCATTGCTCCATTAGGAGTTGAGATCGGCATGAAATTCTAAGATGCTGTTCAGGCAGCAGAATAGTGACCCTCTTTCCCGGGGAGCTTTGCACTTCAAAGGTTGCTTGCGGAATCTCCATGTGCTTGAATTCCCCCCGGCCCGAAAGTACTCTGTCCCTCATGTAAGCCACATGACTTTACGGATTCAGGCACCCATGAAGCAATAAAAGATCCGACCTATTTCACTTCTGTCTGCCAGCGGACAGCCCAATATGGTTGGGAGAACTTGTAAATATTTCTCTTTCATCCCCTATCTTGCGAAAGGAGACTTCCCGAATACAGTGATTAAACAACACTTAAATATTTTTCAAAAATACCCTTTCATGTCGCTGTATGGATACATTCCAGCCTTAATTACCGTTGTGTTGATGGCTGTGACCATGTACCTTGTATTCACTATTCTCCCGAGTATCGGAAGTGCAAGGACAAAGGGAAGTTCAGGACACATCTCATTCAGGCCTTCCGATGTAATACTGAACCTTTCCAGGGAAGCTGCTCCTGTGAAGGGTTCCAGATACACCGAACCTTATGAATCAGGGGAAGTTGCCAGGGGTTCTTACAACAATTTTGTAAGGGTACAGTATTATGTTATAGTCCTTCTTTTCATTCTGTTTGATGTAGATATGGCACTCCTCCTTCCATGGGCTTTCCAGTTCAAAACGCTGGGATTATACCCATTCATTGAGACAATTATTTTCATACTCATGCCCATGACGGCAGTTTTCTACGCTTTCAGGAAAGGATATATGAGGTGGATAAAATGAAAACAGGGGATGCAGGATTTATCACTACCACACTGGAAAACGCACTTGAATGGGGAAGGAGCAATTCAATCTGGCCCTTCACTTTTGGTCTTGCATGCTGTGCCATTGAGATGATGGCAACACAGGCCTCAAGACTTGATATCTCAAGATTTGGAAGCGAGGTTTTCAGAAACTCTCCGAGGCAGTCAGATCTCATGATAGTATCTGGAACAGTGACCAAGAAGATGGCCCCCAGACTCAAGCGACTTTATGATGAAATGCCATACCCGAAATACGTTATTGCAATGGGAGTATGTGTAATACAGGGTGGACCATACAATCAGGGATATTCTGTGGTCATGGGCGTAGATAGGGTTGTTCCTGTGGATGTTTATGTGCCGGGATGCCCTCCAACGCCGGAAGCACTGACTCATGGGATTATGCTCCTCCAGGAAAAGATTAGGAAAAGGGAGGGCAAGTAGATGCCCTACGAGGTGAAGGAAGAGGCAGGGAAAGATGGCAGGAAGATTTTTCTCATCCAGAAGGAAAATTTACTGGAACTCATGACCGATCTCAGAAAACAGGGATATGATCACCTTTCCCTGATTACTGCAGTAGATTTTAGGGATCGGATAGAGCTTGTCTACCATCTCCAGAAATCTGCATCCAATTTTGAACTGTTAACCGTCAGGACAGTGACATATGACAGTACAATAGACAGCGTTACATCCATCTGGGAAAGCGCAAACTGGGACGAGAGGGAACAGTACGACATGATGGGTGTCGTGTTCAGGGGTCATCCAAATTTGAAGAGAATACTTCTTCCGGAAGGATGGGTTGGATACCCTCTCAGGAAGGATTATGACCTGAGCAAGAACCAGTACGTTAACATGGATGATGAGGGAAACGACAGAGTTTCCTTTGATCCTGGGGATGGTTGGTAATCATGGAAGAGCAATTGAATAGCAGATACGTAGAACTGAATATGGGCCCCCAGCATCCCTCAACTCATGGTGTGCTGAGACTGAAACTTCTCCTTGATGGTGAAACTGTGAAGAATGTTGAGCCTATTATAGGGTATCTTCACAGGAATGCTGAAAAGATATGCGAACTTGATTATTACTGTGATTCCCTGATATATTTTGACAGGATGGATTATGTCGCAGCTATGAACATGGAGGTAGGTTACCTGGAAGCTGCAGAGAAACTCCTTGCCATAGAGCCTCCGGAGAGGGTGAAATGGATCAGGGTTATAATGGCAGAACTCAACAGGCTTGCATCACATCTTGTCTGGGCAGGAGCCTTCGGCCTTGATCTCGGTATGATTACGCCATTCTTCTACTTCTTCGAGGAGAGGGAAAAGATACTAAACCTTTTCACAGAAATATGTGGTTCAAGGCAGGAAACCAACTACATGAGCATAGGTGGTGTCTACCAGGATTTCAATGACAAGATCATATTCAAGATAAAGCAGTTTCTAAAGCAGTTCCCAAAGAAAATGGAGGAGGCATATTCCCTGTTCATCAAGAATGATATATTCATATCAAGAACAAAGGGCATTGGAATACTCGAGCCAGAGGTTGCATTGAGCTACGGTGTCACGGGCCCAATGCTCAGGGCATCGGGAGTGCCGTATGATGTAAGGAAGGACGCACCCTATCTCGTATATGACAAATTGAATTTCGACATTCCGATTTCAAGGGGAAAGGATGTTCTTGCAAGATGCATTGTCAGGTTTGAGGAAATGAGGCAGTCTGTGAAGATCCTGAATCAGGCACTGGATAAGATACCTGACGGGCCATATTTCAATCCGAAGGCAAAGAAATCACTCATGATAAGATTGAGGGGAGAGGGGGACGTTTATGCAAGAACAGAATCACCAAAGGGTGAATTTGGAGTTCACCTTGTTGGAGACGGAACGGTCAAGCCATACAGGCTCCATGTAAGGAGCCCGGCTTTCAAGAATCTTTCAATTCTTCCATTTCTGGCCAGGGATGTTCTCATAGCGGATATGGTGGCAATCTCAGGATCCATAGACCTTGTTTTCGGGGAGGTAGACAGATGAATCTACTTACAAGAATTGCAACTATACTTGGATTCCTTGGCCATTTCCCAGCATACGCACTCGCTTATGTGATAGAAACCATAGTTGTGATAATATTTGGAACAGTTGCCGTTGCAGGAATGGTATATCTTTTCAGGAAATACATGGCAAGGGTGCAGATAAGGGTTGGGCCAAACAGGGTCGGCAAATTCGGCATACTTCAGGTTATGGCTGACGGACTGAAACTCTTCCAGAAGGAATCCATCATGCCAAGCGGAAGGGATGATCTTCCGTACAAGATGGCCCCTGTCATAGTGTTCATAGGACTCATGATGGGATTTATATTCATACCCTACGGCCAACTGGCATGGTTTGGAAACCTCACCGTAACCCATTCAGACGTGAGCCTTGTGATCCTTTTCGCACTCATCGCCATAATGCCAATTGGGGAGATACTTTCAGGGATCACATCCAACAACAAGTATGCAATGGTGGGGGCCCTGAGGGGAGTGGCGAAGGACATATCATTCGAGGTTCCAATGATGCTTTCAATTCTCTCCGTGGTGATAATGGCGTCTGCAAATGTAAGCAACCCTCTTGACATTAACGGGATTGTCCAGGCACAGAGCATACCCTTCATCATTCTTGAGCCCCTTGGCTTCGTCATTTTCTTTATTTCAATGATGGCAAGGGCATCCTTCTCTCCATTTGATATGGGGGAGAGCGATAGTGAACTTGTGACTGGAAACACAACTGAATACTCAGGACTTAGATTTGGAATGTTCTATCTTGGGCTATTCGGAACCATATTCCTCGGATCAATGATCATCAGTTCAATCTATCTTGGCGGATACAACGGGCCCTTTGTTGGCGATCTTGGATTCATATGGTTACTTGTGAAAACGCTGGTACTTGTGATCATTTCCCTCACAGTCTGGCTTACAATGCCCAGAGCGAGGATAGACAAATTAGTCACATTCGGATGGAGAATACTTCTTCCCCTTTCGTTCCTGCAGCTTGTGGTTGCAGGATTTCTGACGCTTGGAGGTATAGCATGATAGAAATAAAAGAAATCAAGCCACCCAGAAGTGTCCCATTCTTCGGAATGATAGGTGGCATGTTCACAGTATTCAAACACGCTTTTCAGAAACCGGTTACAGTACAGTATCCAGAGAAGCGGGAAGATCAGGGTGACAGGTTCAGGTTCAGAATTTATCTGAGCACTGATGACTGTGTGGGATGCACACTCTGCGAACAAGTATGCCCAAATCTCTCAATTACTATGATGCTTCTGGACAAGGAGAATCCAAGAAACAAGAGGAAAATATACCCGTCCGTAAATTTTGGAACCTGCACAGTATGCAGAAATTGTGAGGAGATCTGCCCAACGGATGCCATATACCTGAAGGGAGTCTTCGAGACATCAAGAACAAGGAACAGTTTCTTCTACAATCCCCTTGAGCTTGAAAAGAATGAGGAGGATGTAAGAAGATGATATTTGAGATAATTGAAATTATATTTGGTGTTTTTCTAGCTCTCATGGCAGCAATTTCAGTGGCACAGAAGGATGTAGTGAGAAGCATCGTTTTCCTGCTTCTATTTCTATCGGCAATGTCCGCAGATTTCATATTTCTGGGGGCAACCCTCCTGGGCGCCATAGAGCTTCTCGTATATGTTGGTGCAATTTCAGCTCTGCTTGTATTCACAGTAATGATCACAGGAGGCAGGGAATTTGAATAAGATACCTTCAATGATTGCATCTGTGGTATTCTTCATAGCCATTGCAATATCAACTGTGACAATAAGCACTTCATATGAACCAACACAGCAGTCTATAACTGCAATTTCCCAGCTCCTGTTCAGCACCTACCTGATACCATTTGAGCTTCTTTCAGTGGTTCTCGTGGGTGGAATTATAGGAATGTTCCACACAGCGGAGGATGAGGAATAATGGATCAGTTTATAGTTCAACTTATAGCACTTGCCCTTTTCTCCATAGGGCTGTATGGAATAATGACTTCAAAACTAGGACTCAAGATGCTCATATCGGTGGAAATTATACTTAATTCAGCCATACTCAGCCTCGTTTCAGATTCCATAGGTGCGGGGCCTGCACACGTTTCACCACTTGTGATGGCACTCTTCGCCATAGCAATAGCTGCAGTTGAATCTGCAGTGGGAATTAGCCTTCTTGTATCAATTTACAGGAAGTTTGGGAAGGTTGACATATCACTTCTCAGGGAGATCAGGTGGTAAACATGATAGATTATGCATGGTTCATTTTTCTCACGCCCATAATATTTGCACCAATTAGTGCCATTGCCGGATGGAGAAGGAAAGCTTCAGCAGGAGTCATTGCTTCCCTTTCCATATTCATTTCACTGATCCTCTCCATACTTGTTTTTCTCAGCATAAGGGATCAGTCCACTCCTATATACCAGTCATACAACTGGTTCTCAAACATAAATGCAGGAATTTACATTGATCATCTTGCCATAGTGATGGCCCTCATGGTCTCATTCGTGTCCCTGATGATCCATCTCTTTGCAATGTACTATATGAAGGATGATCCCAGGAAGAACATTTATTTCGGGGAGACAGCTCTTTTCACCGGAGGAATGCTCGGTCTGGTATTATCATCAAACCTGCTGGAATTCTTCCTTTTCTGGGAACTTGTGGGTGTATGTTCATACCTTCTTGTTGGTTTCTGGTTCTTCAAGCCGAACGCAGCATCTGCAGCAAAGAAGGCGTTCATTGTCACAAGAGTTGGAGATCTTCTATTCATAATAGGTCTTGCAATGCTTTATTCCCTCCTCAATGCAGCAGGAGTGTCAGGCCCCCTTAGCATACCATACCTCATATCAAATTCCGGCGCAGTTGTTTCCGCTATAGGTGGCCAGAACCTAACCATTGTGACACTTCTCTTTCTGGGTGGAGCTGCAGGAAAATCTGCACAGTTTCCACTTCATGTGTGGATACCTGATGCAATGGAAGGCCCTACAACAGTGTCAGCCCTCATACATGCTGCAACCATGGTCACTGCAGGTGTTTATCTGGTTGCAAGGCTGCTCCCCCTCTACTCCACATCTGTATTTGCCAGCGATGCAGTGCTCTATATAGGGGCATTTACTGCGGTGTTTGCCGGAACGATTGGAATAGTGGTCAATGACCTGAAGAGGATTCTTGCATATTCTACCATAAGCCAGATCGGATACATGATGGGGGCCCTTGGGCTTGTTTCAATCATCGGGCAGAGTGCCGTAGGTCTCTCAATCTATCATCTCGTTGTTCATGCGGTTTTCAAGGCACTTCTGTTTATGGTAGCAGGTGTTGTCCTCCTCACACTAATGGATCTGAGAGATGTGAAGCATATGGGTGGCCTCTGGAAAAAGATGCCAATCACAATGACACTCTTCTTCATAGGGTCGATTACACTTGCTGCAGTACCGCCCACAGCGGCTTATTTCTCCAAGGATACCATTATAGATGCATCTTATCAGTATTATCTCCTAAACGGAAAGGGGCTTGAATATATTCTTCCATGGTTATTCATGGTTCTTGGGGCCCTAACCACAGGACTGTACACATTCAGGATGTTCTACCTAGTTGCCCTCGGAAAGCCAAGATCAAAACTTGCAGAGGAGGCAAAGGATCCACCAGTAGTGGTGCTTATACCGCTCATGATTCTTGCGGGACTTGCTCTTACGCTTGGTCTGATCCAGTACAGGTTCTATGACTTTATTACGAGCAACGCCAGAGTCATATCCATACCTGTAATTCCCTCATACATGCCACTCTTCATGGTACTGGTTTCTTTTGTCATTATAACGATATTCTACGGAACAGGCGCTTGGCAGAAGATCGATCTTTCCAGATCAAGAATATACAGGCTTCTGAAATCAAAGTATTATCTGGACGCACTCTATACGAGGGGAATAGCGGAGAGAGTCATACTTCCTCTTTCTTCAGGGGTTTCGAGGGCAGAATCGGGTTTCTCAAGATCTGTTGAAAAAACAGGTGGGGGAGCAATGGCCTTTGGAAGCCTTCTCAGAAGGATCCAGTCAGGCGTTGTGGAATATTACTTCGTTTTCCTCGTTTTAAGTGTGGGAATCATAATGATAATACTGGAACTTATGGGAGGAATCTGAAATGTTCATTGTTTATATATTCATCCTGCTGCTTATCATGACACTGGTATCCTTTGTGGTGAAGAGGGCAGCACATAAGATTGCAACAGTTGAATCTGTCATCATACTCTTCCTCACAGCCATATATGCATATCTCAGATTCTATTCATACACGGGTGGAATGATGTCAGTTGCATCATTCCCTATTGATACATCCATAGGTATTTCTTTCCTTGTGGGAGTCACTCCTGTTTCACTTGCACTCCTTTTCCTGACCACTGTCATAATGGCCATGGCAATATTCGTATCCGGAAGGGAAAGCTACGACAGAAGGTTCTATGGATTGATGATGGCCACAGAGGCAGGATTGTATGGACTTCTCATATCAAGGAATTTCCTGTTCTTCTACGTTTTCTGGGAAGCAATCATCATTCCAGTGTTCCTGCTCATTGCGCTGTTCGGAGGAAAGAACAGAGAAATGGCTTCACTGAAATTCTTTGTGTACACACAGCTTGGTTCGGTTTTCCTGCTTCTTTCCATACTCACTCTCTTCTCATTCTACAACACATCATACCATCAAGGATTCACACTCAACATGGGCAAGCTTCTTTCAACAGCATTCATAAATAGCTACATAACATCAGCACAGCCATTCTGGACTGATTTCATACTCTTTGGGTTCTTTTTCGCATTCCTTGTGAAGATGCCTTCATTTCCACTTCATTCATGGCTACCAGATGCATATAATTCTGCCCCCTATCCTGTTACAATAGTTCTTTCTGGTGCAATATCCCTGATGGGTGGATACGGTTTCTATGCGGTCATATATCCGATTGCAGGAGCCATTGGATTCATGGTAGCATGGATCGTTCTTCTGCTTGGCATAATATCGCTTGTATACTTTGGCCTTGTTGCAATGTTCCAGGAGAACATGAAGAAGATGATGTCCTATGCAAGCGCGGCTTCCATGGGTTTCATAAGCATATCTCTTGGGGTTGGAATACTCTCCTCAGGCTACAATACATACACCTCCATAACAGGCGGTGTCTTCCAGATACTTGCGCACGGACTCATAATGGGGCTCATATTCTCCTCGCTTTACATAATAAAACTTAACACAGGAAGTGAATCCACCCTCACGGTGAGAGGACTTTTCAGGGAGATGCCCATAGTATCAGCATTCTTCCTTGGTGGCCTCATGGCTTCGCTTGGACTCCCGGGTCTTGCAGGATTCATAGCTGAAGCTTCCATAGTGCTTTCCTCCTATTCCACCATTGGTATGATCATATTCTTTGTCATATTCGGGATGATCATAACTGCATCCTACCATATATGGGCGGCACAGAAATCACTCAACGGACCCTACAACGAATTTCTTGGAAGCATAAGAGATGGAACAAGGGGGGAAATCGCTGCCCTGTCTCTGCTGTTTGTTCTCATACTTGCACTTGGAATATACCCTGCAATTTTCTATCACATGATCTTCATTTATGTAAAAGGAGGAATCTAGATGTTTAGCATACTTTTCAGCAATCAACTTGAGGTAATGTATCCTGAAATATTCCTGGGTCTTGTGGCATTCGGAATGCTGCTTCTGGGAAGATCGGTCAGGAATCCCGCTGTTTACACATACATAACCATGGCAGCACTGTTCATTAGTTTGATACTCCTTTTCAAGTTTGACATGGGAACTGAAACACTGTATGGCGGAGCATATCTTGTGAACAATTTCGGGCTGTATTTTGCCGTGATAATGATAATTTCATCCCTTTATGTAACATACTCTGCAGGGGCCACCCTTAAGTCAAATCCTGAATCATTCTTCTCCTTATTCCTTCTTGTGAACGTTGCAATGATTATTGCAGCTTTCAGCATGAACCTCATATTCATTTTCATCGCATTTGAAGGTGTGAGCATAGGCACATACGTTATGTCTGCCTATGGCAAGTCAAGAAGGAACCTTGAAGCGGCTGCGAAATACTTCTTCACGGGAATCATAGCCACAGGCTTCATCCTGCTTGGTTCTTCATACTACTATCTTTCCACTGGAACATTCAATCTTGAATCTGTTTCCATATCGAAAGGCCCCATGCTTGTTGCATTGATTCTTCTCTTCGTGGGGTTCGGGTTCAAGCTTGCACTGTTCCCGCTTCATCAGTGGGCTGTTGATGCATATGATGGTACATCCAATCCTGTGTCTGCTTTTCTCTCCTCAGGAACAAAAATACTTGCATTCCTGATCATATTGAGAGTTTTCATAGTGGGTTTCCAGAATTTCCAGGGAGATGTTTTCGATCTGTTTGTAATTGTTTCCATCATAACCATGACTTATGGAAACCTTGCAGCGCTTTCAGAGAAGAACATCAAGAGAATGTTTGCATATTCTAGTATTGCACAGGCAGGATACCTCATTCTCGTGGTTGCGGCAACTTCCTCCACTGGAGCGACAACCTTTGTTTTCACAGTTGCAATATTCACCGCAATGTACTATTCTCTTGTGTACATATTCATGAAAGGTGGTGCATTCCTTTCCGTATCCGCTGTGAGAAAGGAGAATGTAGATATTGACGATATGTCAGGGATAGGTGTTGTCTCTCCTGCATTTGCCATATCTCTCACAATACTCATGCTTTCCCTTGCGGGAATACCTCCGACAGCTGGTTTCTTTGCAAAATATTACCTTTTCCTTGCACTCATAAGCAGCAATCTCTGGTGGCTCGCAGTAATCGGCATACTGAACAGTGCCATATCTGTTTTCTATTACCTTAGGGTCATAGTGGTTATGTTCAGGAAGGATGGAATACAGAGAGATTTTGATACATCTGCAAGAGTCCTTGCTCCACTTGTGCTTGCTGCAATCATTTCACTTGTACTTTCATTGTTCATTTTTGCCTATCCGCAGGTGAGCAGTTTGGTAACTGGGCTGGGGGTGTCTATATGAATCCACTGTATGATCTTTACGTGATCGAGTCTGCCCTCCTTTCCGGAGAGGTGGATGATGCTGTGAATCTCATAAACAAAAACAAGAAGCTTTACGGGCATGTGGAAAAACAGGAAGGCATGAGCAATCTCAAAAAACACATTAGAGTATTGGATGCCATAATGGATGCCCTGAAAAATAATATCAGCATTGACAATTTCAGGGAGATAATGGCGGGCAACTACGTTTATGAAACAGAGGATGGAAACATGGAGAATTTTGTAAATTCATTCTCATACATGGTTTACTACTCCATAGACAGGTACAATATTCATTATCCAAAGTATGACGGAAAAAGGTGTGGTGATCTCTGATGCAGATAGAAGAACTCCTGACGTTTGAGGAGGATCATGAAATTGCTGAAGCAATACATGAACTCAAGAAGGAAGGGGAGCAGTTCCTCTTCTGGGACAAGGCAAAAAGACTGGTTATCGCAAGGGAGATTCCACATCTAATAAAAAACGAGAAAACGGGATATGAGGAAATCATGATCCATGCCTCACAAATTCTCGGGATAAAGGACAGGGAATCCTATGAGAAAGTGGATCAGAGATTCAACCTGACAATGTACTGATTTTTTTAAACATCCACTTTTCCAGGGATGGGCTGTATATTTTCCCTTCTTCTCTCGATCCTGGCCGATATGAATATGCCTGCAAAATAGAGCACTATCATGGGTATAGCCAGGAGCATCATTGTGAATCCTATCACTCCCGGAGAGAAAACAACTCCGAATATGAGTGCTCCAACCACTGCATATCTCCATCCAGCCTTCCATGTTTCCGACTTCACGATTCCCATGTAGGTTAGCCCCACCATGATGACTGGTGTCTCAAAGGAAGCACCGAAGGATAGGACATATATGAGAAAGAATGAGACGAAACTGCTTATTCCCATGGTGGGCTGGACGCCAATTCCCACATCGAAGTTATACAGTATATCGAACATGAGAGGGGCCACGTAGATTATGCCTATGGATGAGCCCACAATAAAAAGAATCAATGCAGGAATGGTGATGATCCTGAAAAGTTCTCTTTCATTTGCCTTCAGGGCGGGGCCCACGAATCTTGAGATCTGATAAAATATGTTGGGGCTTGTGAATATCACGGACAGGAACATGCATGCATAGAAATCAGCAACTACACCATCCGTTGGCCTTAGGGCGAGAAGCTTGAATTTTGTTCCAACCACATGTAAAATAATGACAGAAAGCATCTGGGCACCAATGTTCCTGTACGGATCAGGATATAGGAACCAGAATGTATATCCATAAAACGTGTATAACCTGAGATCAAACATCAAAAAAATGCAAAAGGATACTATTATTGGTATGGCCAGCCTTATGGCCGTCCTGCGTAATTCTTCTATATTATCAAAAAAGATCTTAAGGAGACCATTCTCCATCAATTACCACTTTTAAGTTTCTCTGAAAGGTCTTTCTTGATATCTGCAATGGGTCTGTTATCTGTGGTAATTCCGTAATTTTTCGCAAGTTCAATTGTCTGTGAATCGGGTTTTGAAGATGTGGCTGCTGAATCAGGTGAAAATGCTTTCCTTATCTCATCCTGTATCTCCGCCTGACCCTTCTTGAATTCGCCTGTGGCCCTTCCGAGGTTTCTTGCGAAGTCAGGAATCTTCTTTGCGCTGCCGAATAATACGAGGATGACGACACCGACAATGACCCATTCCCATATTGCGTCAAATGCCATAGATGTATATTTAAAAAGATTATTTAAGGTTTATACAAAAACTCTGAATTCTATGTTAACGGAAATCGTGCTGGATTACCAGCAGCCTTATGGAGTGAATCTTGTTCAAAACTGTTGTATTGGAAACTTCCTCTTTGCTTTATCGCGCACACCTCAAATATAAAAATGTCATGAGGCCACCACAAAATTGGAGGGGCCATAATATGAATACATGTATCCGTTAGCATTGAATGTGATAGGATTTGATGACTGGTAATCAATAAGGTAATAAGAGTAACCATTGTGAGTTCCCTGACTGTTTATGCTATACAGATTAGCTCCAAAATTCGAATCTGTGGAGAAAGATATGGATGAGAAATCCGTGAGGAGACTGATCGAGAGAGTGAGTATAGAATCAAGGAGACCCACTGCTGCGTTGACAACTGCTGGTTCGGATGCATCTCCAACAACGCCATTGAGTGCAGCATATACACAGATCAATGCTAATCCAACTCCCAAACCTGCAGCAAATGTCTGTAATGCATCGGTCGCTGTTTTCAATTCTGAGGTACCATTTGAATATCCTGTTGTATTGTCCCAAACACTTACTCCTCGAATCTGAGTTCCTGGGGCCAAATACCCAAGTGATGTCTCTGTCTGACCTTTTGTTGCATTTTGCAACACATAATAATACTCAATTGGAACAGAACCGTATCCAATAGTGAAAGTTCCATTGTTTGAGTATATGGATGCCAGTACAACAGATGTCATATTGCCCAGGTACTCATCAAAGCATTGACCTTGTGTGTTTTTCCATGTATAATATATGTTGTAATGGGTTACAGTAAATGTTACGTTTGAGATATAGATTATAGCTGTTGTGTTGTTTGCTCCAAAATAGCTTAGGTTATTAGCTGAACCATTTATATATGGGTAATTTAGTGGATATGCTGTACAAGAAGTAATCTGCCCGTTCGCATCAAAACTTCCATTTGATCCCCATGATGGATTAGTCGACATCTGATCTGTTATGCCTCCTCCTGCATTTACACCTGTCTGATCGGAGGTCATGCATAATGTTACAGATGAAGTGGCAAGTGAACCCACAATTACAAGGAAATTATTTGCGACCTGAGCAGTGGTGTTATCATGAATACTGATCAGGGGAAAGGGCCCATGAAGAACATTTCTGTTCGTTATTACGTATTTTGTTCCTATGTAACATGGTGTTGCCGTGAGATTTGGAGATTCTTTCACATACGCATTGTAGTTCT
>JAKAWU010000018.1 GCA_021816965.1 Thermoplasmata archaeon
GATTCTTCCCTAAGTATCCAATATATTTTGTCACCGGTTTTCCATTTACACGCTTTGATTCATAAAGCTTGTAATACTCCTTTCCGTTCTTCCTCTTTTCTTTCCTCACAGTTATTGACATGTTTGTTTTCCTCGCAGTACCCATATGGGTACTACATTATTAAACCTTTCACTACCCGGTATTTTCAATAAAAAATCATATAAAATATTACTAAAATATCAACCGTTGTTTACCGCCATAGTATTACACCAGGCTCTCCACATGTCTGACATATAGTTGAATTATCTTCTCGCGCGTTTGTATGGTCTTTCAATACAAGTCCTCAGGAATTTGTCTGACAAGCTGAAATAGGGAGTTGATTTTGATTTATGACCGAAGAAAGCCAAACCCCGAATAAGGAATGCAGTTTCCCTTAATGAGTGCATTGGAGCTTATGGGAGGAACAGTATATCTGTACGAACTCCTTCCGGGGACACGGTATTCAGGTGGATAAAGGATATTGGATCAGAATCCGGATCACGCCGAAGAAAGGGATCACAACCCCATTAGAGAACATCCAGTCACCAGGAACAGATGCAATCACAGAACTCATCGATCTTACCGTGAGGATTGCGATTGCTGACGGCTTATTACAGCATCCCATGAATGTTGCAATCGACGATGAACCGTACTGTGGCAGGGATAATTGGTACCTGATCAATGCACCCTTCCATAATTTCCGTGGCACAGATAGGGCATACAGGTTCGCATCACTTGAGGCTGAACCCGATTCATGAATTTTCTGAATCAGGGCTGTGCTGAAAAATAATGGGTGTAACCATACTGCCATGGATTTTTCCTTGGAAAAACTGCGTTTGTCATTGATTCAAGCATCATATGTGGAATCAGCTCAGAAAAAGCGGATTCGTCGTTGAAAATCCCTGAATTTCCCTCCATGATGGAACTGTATATGGAATCCCATATTTCCACTTCACCGGAGGCCCCTTCAGTCATTAGGCCATACCTGTCAAGAATTCTGCATACTGAAGATATGTAATGCCTGCCTGTATCCATCCTGTAAGAATGCTTCATGAATATAGAGATAGCATAATCCCTGTCTTTCAGGGAATTTATCAGGATCCGTGAAGTGTTTGAATGCTGTGGGAAGGATTCTATTTTTTCTACTGTTATATCAAGATGTGTTTCCCCGAAGAAGTGTTTCAACAGGGGACTGGTACTTTCCACCTTCACCCAATCTGGAACGTGAATCCATATCTTCAGCACTGAAAGTCTTCTACCATCCCTGTCAATTTCTCCAGAGGCTATTCTTCTTGAACTTATAGGGAACAGATCATCCGCCATCTGGGTGTCCACAAGCCTGATTTCCATTGAATTGATGCCATTCTTCAATCTCTTGACATTTAAGTCCAGGACATTTTTCTCAGTTTCCCGGGAAGCGACAACTGCACCGTATTCTGCATTGAAAGGTGCATCCCCCATTGTGTTTCCCAGTTCCATTATGGTAAAATCCGCACCTTTTGAAGAGAGATACTGCCGGATACCTTCTTCCCTCTCCGTATAGGGTGGAATCTGGTACCTCTTTGTCCTGGAAGTGTACTGGTCTGAAGTTAACCCGACAATTATCTTCAATCCTGTTCTTATAGCTTCATCGAGAAGTTTTTCATGTCCCCTGTGAAAAAATCCAAAGGACCCTGCAACAATACAGAACTTTCCTCCCATTCATTCCTCTACTATCTTTCCTATTCTTCTAACCCCTTCTGTGATCTGATCAACAGATCCAAATGTGAAGTTGAGTCTCATGCTTGATTTCTGGCTGCCATTTGTGCTGAAAGCTTGCCCGCTGACGTATACAACACCATTCTTTATGGCTTTGTCCTTCATTGCCCTTGTGTCTGCACCACTCTTGAGGGTCAGCCATGAGAACATTCCCCCCTCAGGTTCCGACCATTCTCCCTTTCCTTCAAAGTTTTTCCTGAGGGCAGTCACCATGGCATCCCTCTTCTTCCTGTATATACGCTTGTTCTCCTCTATCTGTGTGTAGATTATGCCTCTCCTTATGTATTCATATGCAACAAACTGTGAGAATGAGTTCGTCGCAAGATCAAGTGCCTGCTTTATGAGATTGAATTTATCCATGACCTCCTCAGGGGCCACCGTATAGCCAAGCCTGAGTCCGGGAGTCATCACCTTTGAGAATGTGCCAAGATAAATCACATTCTCGCCTCCTTTCATGGACCTCATTGTTTTCACGTCATTCCCATAATACCTCAATTTTCCGTAGGGATTGTCCTCAACCACAGGTATTTGGTATCCTGATGCAATTTCCAGAAGATGCTTCCTTCTCTCCTCGTTCATTGTGTAACCTGTGGGATTCTGGAAAGTCGGAATCGTGTATATGAATCTGGGGGGCCTGTGTTCAGAAATGAGTTTCTTTAAGGTCTGCTCCAGTTTTTCCACGATCATTCCATTGCTGTCCATCTCAACCCCTTCCATCCTGAGTCTGTTACCGGAGAATGCGGAAATTGCCCCCACATAGGTGGGTTCCTCTGTTATTATTGTGTCTCCTGGGTTGGCAAGCACAGTGCCCAGTTCGTAAAGGCCCTGCTGTGATCCAGAATTCACTATAATCTGGGTCGGATCAGGTGTGAAGCCTTCGGTCTTGCCAAGCATTTCAGAAATTGCATTTATGGCTGAACTTATTCCAAGGGTGTTCCCATACTGCATGGCCATATCGCCGTAATTTTCCATGACATATACCATAATTTCTGTGAGTTCCTTTTTTGGGAAGGATTCAGGACCAGGCATTCCTCCACCCAGTGAAATCATGCCCGGAGTTGTTGCAATCTTGTTCATCTCCCTTATTTCTGATGGCTTCATACCAGAAACTGCATCCGAAAACTTAAATGCCATGATACCTAAATTCCAGACAAAAAATAAAGTTATGCAATGACATACAGATATTTCCTGAATATTTCAAAAATAATGACGGGAAATGAGGAGTTCTTAGTTCATCATGTTTGTCACAGTGCCCAAACAAAAACAGTTATAATTAAGTAGAAAATGAACTCCTATGACAAGCCGGCGCATATGGAAACTGAGTCTCATAGGAGCCCCAGGAACCGGCAAAAGCTCAATAATTTCTAGAATTGTATTCGATACAGATGCCAGTGGGACCACAATGAGAGGTCTCCTTACAAAAAAAATAAAAGTGCCATATAACGGAAGCACGCTTGATTTTGAATTTATATTTCAGGAAATAGACAGTATGGATGGCGATGCAAAACTTATCGCGGGTTCCAGCGGAATCATACTTGTCTTCGATGTTACACAAGCACTGAATGTTTCAGAAGTGAACAGGTTTGCCAAATTCATAAAAGGATTGGAGAAAAAACCACCTGTTTTCATTGCCGCAAACAAGATAGACAGAAAGTATGAAGCAATCACATGGCATGAAGATCTTGAACCTCTGTCCAGGACAATGGATGCATCCATTTACATGATATCCTCAAGGATGTCAGACACCGTTTCTAATATGGTGAAGGATATTGCTGTAAAACTGATGGAAAAGAAAAATGATAAACGATATTGAGGAACATGCCGTAGTGTTCGAGAACATGATTTTTCCCATATCCGAGGAGAAGAGTGCATCATACATCCACAACAGGTATTCCATGGGCAAACTTGATGGCAAGATTCTGTCTGTAAATAAATTTGAGATTATGTATCTTATTATGAAACACAGGGTTGTGATGCAGAATGGTGAAATACCTGACCAGAAGGAACTTTTTTTGAAACTCATGACACCGGACGATATTCCAATGATGAAGGTTTATCATGACCTGAAGAACGGGGGAGGCAGGATCACTGTTTCCGGAAATATGCTCTATCTCACAGGTAAGAAAGAAAAATCCAACCAGAGGAAGAGGATCATGCCCATAAGGGAAAACCACAGGATTTCCTTCAAAGACCTGATGGAGATGGAACATACCATCGTTGCATCAGTGGATGATGATGGTGATATAACATACTACAAGATTGAAATTGCTCACATGAAGGGAGATAACTCGTTCCAGTGGACAAAGTATGAATTTTCTGATCTGGGGAACCGTGGAGTGACTGGAATTTCAGATGTTCCTGCATGGATCGGCGATGTCATCGGTGACATACGTATACTTTCAGAACAGGAGAAACCAATTCTGGAATCAGGAATAAGTGTAGACGCCCCAACAAAAGTTTTCTATCACCTCATAAGGAATGGATTCATAGTCAAGACAGGATTCAAGTACGGATGCAACTTCAGGGCATATGAAGGATCGGTGGATGATCATGCACAGTTCCTTGTACATGTGATAGCGGAAGATGTGGAATGGTACGAAATAAGCAGGGCAGTCAGGGTTGCAGCCTCAGTCAGGAAAAAAATGATTTTTGCATCCATTCATGAAAAAAGTGTTGAGACAGTGGAAATTAAAAGGGTAAAAAATATTAGAAATATCTGAACGATCAGATCTGGGACTCGAAATCATCCACTGTGTATTTGAAATTCTCGTAATTTGATATTATTCCTTTGTTTTTTGCTATTTCCCTTGCAAGAAGCCAGTATACAAGAGCCAGGGATCTTCTTCCCTTGTTATTGCTTGGAATTACCAAATCAACAAAATCCGTCTTGTTGTTTGCATCACAGAATGCGATAATGGGGACTCCCACATCCTTTGCCTCCTTCATGACCTGTGTATCTGCAAGAGGATCAGTTACAATTATGGCCTTTGTTTCTGTATATGAAGGGAGCTGATAGTTAGTCAGTGTTCCCGGTATGAATCTGCCGACTATGGACTTGGTACCGGTGATTTCCGAGAATTTTGTCACGGGCCTGAGAGCATACTGTCTCTGTGCAACCACGAGAATCTGTTCAGGAGGAATTCTTGACAGCATCTTTCCCGCTGTTCTCAACATCCTGTCCGTAATGTTGACATCCAACAGATAGAGACCGTCATTCCTTATCTTGAATATGTACTTCACCATGTCATGGGTCTTGACCTGTGTCCCTATGTGTACACCGGACTTCTGGTATTCTTCCTCTGATATAAGTAGTTCATTTTCCATTTGGTTCATCTCACTTGTCATGAAAGGTTTGGGTTTATTCTTTTTACATATATATTCATTTCACTTATTCCCACTCTATTGTTCCCGGTGGTTTATTTGTGATATCATATACTACCCTGTTCACTTCCGGTATCTCGTTAGTTATCTTCGTAGATATGTCTTCAAGCAATTCCCAGTCAGGTCTTGAGAAAGTTGCAGACATTGCATCTGAGGTGTCCACGCATCTTATTGCTATGGTTGTCCCATAAGATCTCTTGTCGCCATGCACACCTGTCGTCCTTAAGGGAAGGAACACGGCAAAATACTGCCATGGTCTGTTTCTGCTTTCCATTGACATTTCAATGGATTCTTCCACTATCCTTGTGGCTTTCTTCAGAATTTCAAGCCTTTCCCTGGTGATTTCACCTAATATCCTTACAGCAAGCCCGGGTCCCGGAAATGGCTGAAGATACTGATCAAGACCAACTTCTGCACTGAGCTGTCTGACCTCATCTTTGTATAGATCTTTCAGCGGCTCTACAAGTTTCAGGTTCATTTTTTCAGGAAGACCTCCTACATTGTGATGGCTCTTGATAACATCCCTGTTTTGTCCCCCACTCTCTATCCAGTCAGGTGCAATGGTACCCTGCAGAAGATATTCCGCGTTTGACAATTTGGCTTCTTCTTCAAATACCCTGATGAAAGTCTCCCCGATAATTTTTCTCTTTCTTTCAGGATCTGTTACGTTCTCAAGATTCTTCAGGAATATATCAGAAGCATCTATTATCTTCCCACTGATCTCAAACCTGTCAAACATTTTCTGGACCCTCTCCCTTTCTCCAAATCTTATAAGCCCAGTATCTATGAAAACAGTGTGGACATTGTCTCCGGCCACCATCTTGCTTATCACGGCAAGAACCGAACTGTCTGTCCCCCCAGAGCAGGCCATAATGGCCTTCCCCTTGAGATCTCTTTTCAGGTTTCCGGTTATTTCATCAAAAAGTTTTGACGCCATATGTTCAGGTTTTCATTATGGCAGCGAGGAATATAAGCAATCCTATAACCAAGCCGATTATGGCAGCTATCAGATAGAAAAGTGCACCCAATATGACTTCTTCTATTAGGCTGTCATGGAAATAGAAATCTGAGAGATAATACGTAATGAAACCGATCAATACTGCTCCCACAATCATTCCGGCGCCGACTCCCCTTGCCTTTCCTTTTCCGAAATATGCAGTTAGTATTCCAAAAACAAGCAGTGACAGAGCAATTATGCCCAGAATGGTCAGGAAGAAGATATCCATGTTCCATCCAGGGTACCAAGGTACAGTTACATTTGACATTTTTAATCACAACTTTGTAGAAGTTAAGGTTTTTGTGTCTATAACTCCATCAATTTTCCTTATTTGTTCCACAACAATTTTTCCGAGTTCGCTGAAGTCTCCAGCATCTATTTTCACTATGAGATCATATTCACCAAAGAGTGGATGAATTTCAACAACATAATTAATCTTGGAAATCTTATTGTAGACTTCTGTCTCTTTTCCTGGTACGGTTCCAACGAGGACGAACGCTACAGACATAACTTCACCGTAGACCGATATATTATTGATTTATAAATTTTTCAGTACACTACTATTTATTTTAACATTGTTGATAATAAGTAATGAACACAAAATATATGCATGGAATAATTACCAACCTGTTCATCGTAGAAAAACTGAAAGGAGCTGTCCAGTTCCTCAATTCATGTCCGCAGTATCCATTTCTTTCTGCTCCCCTGTAGAAAGATTCCTGACAGTTGCCTTTCCTGATTCCATCTCTTTTTTCCCTATGATTATGGCATGAGTGTACCAGTTAGCCGTGGCGCTTCTGAGGGAATTTGAAAGATTCTTATGAGTATTGCTGGTGGCAGCTTCGATTCCCCTTGCCCTGAGATATCCGGCAAGCTTCAGCGAGAATTTCTGTGCTTCATCCGCTATGGTGATGATTACATACCTGTTAGGGCCAGTTTCAATTTTCCAAAGGTTTTTTTCCCTGAGGAGGTTCTCAAGAACAGCGTCACCCATACCAAATCCAACTGCTGTCATCTCCTGGCCCGTTATAAGTGTGGAGAGATTGTCATATCTCCCTCCTCCAAATATGGATCTGTACCTTCCTTCCCTGTCAAATCCCTCAAACACTATTCCGGTATAGTAGGTTAGGCCCCTGACGGTGGCTGGATCAAATACTATATCGCTGTAATCCCATGACTCAAGTGCAGAGACTGTTTCACTCATGTTCTCTGAGAACTTCTCAGAGTGGATGTTAGGAAAGAATTCCCTTATCCTATCATCAGCACCTGAAGCTGGAACTTTTTCAGAGATGAAACTCATAAGAATTTCTGCATTTTCCTTCGACCCCAAATTGCCAGCAAGATTTTCAATCATCCTTTCCCTGGTTTCCTTCCTGAATCGATCGATTATGTTCAGCCCTTCTGTAATGTTTCTTGTTCCCATGGAATTGAGTATTCTTTCCATGATCTGCCTGTGATTAATCCTAACCTCGAATGACCCTTTCAATCCGAGGCTATTCAGTGTTTCACATGCAAGTCCGATGATCTCCGCATCTGCAATTGGGCTTGCATCACCAAATATATCAGCATTGAACTGGCTGTGCTCCCTTGTTCTTCCTGACTGGGGCTCCTCGTATCTCCAAAGTTTTGGAATGCAGTACCATTTCACTGGTTTGGGGATGTTCTTTTTTGCGCCAAGCAACCTTACTGTTGAAGGTGTTGCCTCCGGTATCAAAGTCACTTCCCTCTTTCCCCTATCTGTGAAACTGTATGTCTGTGATAGAAGCTCCTCGCCTGACTTTGTCCTGAATAGTTCCATGGATTCGAGACTTGGGTAATCGATTGGCATGAAACCAAACAATTTGGCACTCCTTCTCATAGTACTGAATATTTGCTCCCTTACTATCATATCCTCAGGATAAAAGTCCCTGAAACCTTTTAGTCTTTCTATCAAATTCGCACCTATAATTAGGAAATGCTTAATAATAATTAAAATATGAGTATCTATGGAAACAGTGGAGCAAACACTTAAAGGCTCCGGGATGAAAGTAACTCCGCAGAGAGTTATGCTTCTGAAATACATCATGGAAAACCCAGGGGCCCATCTTTCTGCTGAGGATATACACGAGCATGTGAAGAGCATAGCGCCCAATATACCTGCTGCCACAGTATACAACATACTGAAAGCACTCTCGGACAAGGGAATTATAAACTTCATTGAGCTTGATGGAAAGGCACTTTATGAGTCAAGAACTGACCCACATATAAATTTTCAATGCCTTTCCTGCGGAAGTATAGAAGACTATGAAATCTCAGGCAGTGTTGAACCAATTCTCAACAATGTCAGAGGAATCATAACAAACTCAACTATACTCCTGAAGGGCATATGTTCAGAATGTACTAAAACCGCCAAACAGTGAAAAAGTCTTGATGGCGGACATATTTTCTTCTGCATCATGAACCCTTATTATCTCTACTCCATTCATATAGAGCGATATTGTACCTGCCAGGGTCTCTGGAAGCCTTTTATCTGCAGATGAACCTGATACTGAACCCAGGAACCTTTTCCTTGAGTGCCCAAATACTCTTCTGAAACCAAAATTCAGTACCCATGGATTCTTCATAATTTCTAGATTGGAATTACTGTCTTTTGCAAAGCCAAGTCCCGGATCGAGAATTATCCTGCCAGGTTTCATACCAAGTTCTGACAGTATTTTCAGCTTCTGGAAATAGAACATGGACATCTCCCCAAAAAGGTTGCTGTAATGTGTGTAATTTTCCATTGTCTGAGGGGTTCCTACTGTATGCATCAGTACATATTCCCTTCCATGTTCCTCTGATAAGGCAGCAAGTTCGGTATTGCTCAATCCTGATACATCATTTATTATGTCAACATTATCCACAAAATTTTTTGCAGTTTCAATGTGCCTGGTGTCCAGGGAGAGTTTTCCCTTATAGTTATCCCTTATGAATTCAACATTGCCTGATAATCTCCTGATCTCCTCTTCGGGAGTGACCTCTGTAGATCCGGGCCTTGTGCTCTCTCCGCCTATATCTATATACTCTGGATTCGTATTGATGATCTTCAATATATCATCTATGCTGCTCTTTCTGGAGCCTGAATAAAATGAATCAGGAGTCATGTTGATTATGGCCATTATGGAGATGCTTCCCCTCTTCTGCCTGATCATTTCTCTGCCACATGATTCTGCATAATCTGGTAAATCAGCTTTCTGGAACAACTCCGATATGAATGATCTTTCACAGGTCATCTCTTCGATACCGTATCTAACACCACCGATAATTTCTGAAACACCTGTATTTTTCCCATCTGTAAATGTCCTGATTTTCACCGAACTTCCTGTTGGAAGTGCAGTCGGGTGGAAGAAAAATCTGGTACTTCGCATGTAGGAAAATGATTCGAAAGTATAAATTGATAGTCATGACCACACACTTTTGCATGAGCTTTTTGCTACAATGTTTGGCTAGTAAACCCGCCTTGACCTGATGGCACTACGCCATCCATTCTGAACAGCCTGACTTTGCAATCACTTTGTATTTGATCTATGCTGATCATCTACCTTTGTATCAATATCCCCATATAATTCATAAAATTTATCCATAGACCAATATGCTGAAGATATGTGGTTACCAGCGCCTTCCCTGGTAAATACGGCTTACTGCACAATAGTTTATTAGCCTTCTTTCAATATACCTACTCTACAATACAGTCAGTAGGTTTAAATATGACAATTAGCGGAGATAAGCGGAATTATACAAGAATTGAGGAGCTGTCCCAGGCCATCAGTATTGGCATGGGCCTGCAGAACAGGAAGATGATTGCAGAAGAATCAATGTCCGCTGCAGAGCACATAATTAATTTCTTTGGTTATAGTACAAGGGTAATAGACAACATGCTTGAACCCGAAGACAGAGATGCTTTTTACACCATGGAAGATATAGGGGTTCTTCAGACTGAGAGAGAAGAGACAACACTTTTTGATGGAAGGGAATGGAGGATACATTACTGGATTCTTAATGTTCCAAAAATAATATCACTTTCGAGGATGAACCCAGAGGAAATTGAACGCGGAGATCTGGAAACATTTTCCGTGTATGACGAAATCCCAGACGAATACTGGACTCTTAACTGAGTGATTTAAGTGCACATTGCAGTTCTGGACAGGGAAAGGTGCCATCCTAAAAAATGCAACCATGAATGCCAGTCTTACTGCCCTCCAGTCAGGTCAGGAACGCCGACTATAACGTTCAATGATGAGGACATTTACCCTGTTATTACGGAAAATCTCTGCATTGGATGCGGCATTTGCATCAACAGATGCCCATTTGGTGCAATAAAAATTGTTACTGTTCCAGATGAGCTTGACAGGGAAGTTGTGCACCGATACGGTGAAAATGCATTCAGGCTTTATTCCATACCAGTTCCTGCGGGCGGCATAACAGCAATCCTGGGCCCCAATGCCATGGGAAAAACCACAACTATGAACATACTCAGTGGCGTAGTGGTTCCAAATTTTGGCAGATATGATGAAAAACCGAGCAGGGAGGATGTTGTCAATAATTATTCCAATAGCATTCTTGGGCAGTATTTCAGGGATGTTTATGATAAAAAGAAGGAGGTTGTGCTAAAAAGCCAGTTTGTGGATCAGATACCTAAGGTTGCAAAAGGAACCCTGCGTGAATTGATGGAAAAGGCAGATCATAACCACAGGATGGATGAAGTGGTATCACAACTCTCCATGTCAAATTCAATCAACAAGGATGTCAGAAGCGCTTCAGGAGGAGAATTGCAGAAACTGGCCATTGCCACTGCACTTCTCAGAGATGGGGACATATACCTGATCGATGAGGTATCCTCATACCTTGATATCTCGGAAAGGCTCAGAGTGGCATCTATCCTGATGGATATTTCAAGGAAAGGCAAGACTGTTTTTGTGGTGGAGCATGATCTTGCCATACTCGACTGGATATCTGACCAGATACATGTGGTTTATGGCTCTCCAGGTGTGTATGGGGTTATCAGTTCCCAGAAAACCCCTTCAAAGGCTGTGAACCAGTTCCTGGAAGGTTACATGAAGGAAGAAAATGTCAGGATAAGAAAGGAACGGATAGTTTTCGAGCAGAAAGGTGCAACAAGGAGAACTGTAACCCCACCAATTGTGGAATGGAACGGGATTCAGAAGAAAATGGGTGACTTCACCATAAACGCACCCGGAGGGAAACTTGAAATAGGTTCAGTCACGGGTGTTCTGGGGAAGAATGCACTGGGAAAGACTACATTCACAAAGATACTTGCAGGTGTACTGGAAACTGATCAGGGTACGGTTGAGCCGAAGCTCAAAATTGCATACAAGCCGCAGTACATTTCAACCGATTTCGAAGGGACTGCAGAGGATCTCATTTTCATGAGCCTTAAGGAAAAAGCCGCAGACAACTGGATCAAAAATGAGCTGTTCAGGCCCCTTGATATAGATTCCATAATACACAAGGATGTGAGCAACCTTTCAGGCGGGGAACTGCAGAGGCTGTCCATTGCCATAACCCTTGCCACTGAAGCTGATCTTTACCTTCTGGACGAACCATCTGCAAACCTTGATAGTTCTGCAAGAATGGAGGTTGCCAAGGTAATAAGAAGATCCATGGAGAACAGGAAGAAAACTGCAATGATTGTGGATCATGACATCTACTTCATTGATATCATATCTGACTTCCTTCTTGTATTCATGGGTGTTCCCGGAGTGGAGGGCACAGCATACGGGCCCATGACCATGAGGGAAGGTATGAATATGTTCCTGAAGGATGCAGGAGTGACATTCAGGAGAGACCACAATACAATGAGACCAAGGATAAACAAGACTGGAAGCGGACTTGACAGGAAACAGAAAAACTCCGGAGAGTATTATTATTCAGAATAGGTGAAGTGATGCAGGGTGAAAAGATCACTGTGGAAATTCTTGGGAGAGAGGGCCTTGCAAGAATTGGAAGATTCAGGACTGCACATGGCGTGATCAATACGCCCAACATCATGCCTGTGATCAATCCGAACATAAACACCATGAGCATTGATGCCATGAAAAGGGCAGGAATGACATGCCTCATAACAAACAGCTACATCATCAGGAGAAGTCCGGCCCTCAGGGAAAAAGCACTGAGAGATGGACTGCACAGACTCATAGGGTTTGATGGGCCCATAATGACTGATTCAGGCACATTCCAGAGCTATGTTTACGGAGACGTGGAGTTCCAGAACAGGGACACTGTGGAATTCCAGTTGAATATTGGAAGCGATATTTCCACCATTCTTGACATATTTTCCACACCAGACGATACATGGAACAAGGCTGAAGATGCCGTGAAGATGACTGCAGAAAGGTTTGCAGAGGTGGATGATCTTGCGGAAACTCATGATATCTCGGGGCCCATCCAGGGATCGATCTATCCCGATCTGAGAAAGATCAGTGCATCACTGATGTCTTCCGGAAAAGCATCCTACCTGCCAATTGGGGGAGTTGTCCCTTTGCTTGAGCAGTACAGGTATGCTGAACTTGTGGATATTATAATTAATTCAAAACTGAATTCTGATTTCTCCAAGCCAATTCACCTCTTCGGAGGCGGACACCCCATGTTCATGGGTATGGCAGTGCTGCTTGGCGTGGACATGTTTGACTCTGCTTCCTATGTAAAATACGCAAAGGATGACAGAATGCTCTATCCTGAGGGAACCAGGGATCTCAAAGATATCATGGAACTGCCCTACTGGTCTCCCCTGAGAGGAAGATACACCGCGGAGGAGCTCAGGAAAGAACCAGCTGATAGCAGGAAATCCCTGATTGCAGTGCATAACCTTGCAGCAATATACATGGAACTTTCAGAGATCAGGGAGAGGATACATGAACAGACTCTATGGCAGTACGTTGAAGCAAGATCAAGAAGCCATCCCGCGCTTTTTGAAGCATTTAAAAGAATTCTACTATATTCAGGAAAGATTGAGAAATATGTGGAACTGTACAGGAAACCACCCTTCATGGCCTTTGACGATCTCTCCATGATGAGCCCATATGCCTCAAGGGTGAGGAACATAAAGGGCAGTGGAGAATATGTTGATGCAACTGCATATTATTCCTATGGAATGGGCCTCTCGGAAAAATTCATAAAAGAAATATACGAAAAAACACAGGATAAATATTCAATTATGTGGGGAGATATTGAGATACCCGTAGAACTTGAAGAATCATATCCTGTGCAGCAGTCCATATTCGCAAAAAACATGCTGAATTCACCGAAAAAATACCTGAACCGTGGAGAGAGCACACTCAGGAACTACAATCTTGAGAAGATTAGATTCCTTGCTGATTACCAGTTTGGAGCAGGTTCAGGAAAGAATCTTTTTCCCGATTCATGCCAGATAATGGTTTCAAGAAGCACAGGACGAATAAGAACCATAGAGGATGCAGGTAAGATTCTTGCCACTATGAGAGTGCATGATGGCTATCTGGCACTCACAATGGAAGGAGGCGAGAGGATAATGAAAAATTCACCTGGTATGAAGAACAGGGTGATGGTGATGGATGAGAGTGCTACATTCAACGCACAGGGAAAGAGCGTTTTCTTCAATTTTATCCTGGACTGTGATATGGATATCATTCCATACAACGAGGTTCTTGTGGTAGACCCCTCCGACAATCTTGTGGCAGTCGGAAAAGCATTAACCTCAGGAATTGAGATGAAGCAGTACAGGAAGGGAGTCGCTGTAATCATAAATCATCACAGAAAATGATTATCATGCAGGATGTTCCCGAAATTCGTCCACAAGTTCCGGCTCAGGCTGGTGCACAACCCAGATCATGGAAAACACCATCACTGCACCACCAGCTATGGTGTAATATGAGAGTGGAATTCCGGTAAGAAGAACAGAAAAAACAGCAGCGAAAACAGGTTCTGTTACCATTATGATGCTTGCCCTCTCTGGCGATACATACACCAGAGAAACATTCATTATGAAATATGCAAGAACTCCCCCCACAAGGGCTGTGAAAAAGATGCTGAACAGTACAATAGGTGACCCAAAGTTCGCATAAACAGGGAATGTGGGAATGGCAATCGTGGAAAGAATGAACACTGTCAGCATCTGATAGAACGTGAATTTTATCATATCGATGTGCCTGTTCTTTGCCACATAGATTATTTGCATTGCATATCCCATGGCGCAGATGATCGTGAGGATGTCTCCTATCTGGAGATTTGTGTTGGATATCTGTCCGGATGTTATGATAACGAGCCCAATCATGGAAATGGAAACTGCGACCCAATCCCTGTGTCTGATGATGTTCCTGTACACAAGGAAGGAGAAAATTGGCACCAAAACCACATAGAAACCAGTGATCAGGCCAGATACTGCGGGAGTGGTGAAATAAAGGCCCACTGTCTGGAAATAATAACCGATGAAAAGAAAAATTCCAGCAATAAAGCCTTCCCTGAAGTTTTCAAGATTCAGGGGCCTCTTGAGGAATGGAAACATCAACGCTGCAGAGATTGAAAATCTCACAGCCAGGAAAATAACAGGAGACATGAATTCCAGAGAGAGTTTAACCATGGGAAAAGTTCCACCCCATGCTGCAGTGGCAAGGACTAGCAGGATTGAAAATTCTGACTGCTTTCTCATGAAGGTTCCTTTACTGGGAAGAATATGTGCTTAATGAGAGACGGTTTTTTTATCAGGATTCCAATCACAACCTTAGAGGGGAAGTCTATGTCTCCTGCATTGCTTATCTTCCTCAAAATATTGGGATCAGATAGCAGGTTTTCCATTGCATTGAGCGAAGTGTCAGTGATTTTTGAATAAAGTTTCTGGATCTTTAAATCCCTGGACAGTTCCTTCCCTATGGCTTTCTTCCACATAGCCTGGTAAACGGACAATGAACTGGAAGAAAAATTTTCCTTCTCGTATGCCATATTCAAAGCTTCCGCTGCTAACTCTCCCGACAGCATTCCCGTATATATTCCTCCACCTGTCAGTGGTTTCACAATTCCTCCTGCATCCCCCACAAGTACACTCCTTTCCCCATAGGTCCTGTCGAGTGCGTGTATTGGAATCAGGCCCCCATTTATGGATAATTTTGAGGGGTCGAGAAATTTCTTGAATATATTGAGAAAGAGTTCCCTGCTCATTCCAAATCCGGCATTCCCTATTCTTGTGAGATCTCCAGCTGGAGCTGCCCAACCAAAGAAACCTTTGCTGTATGCAGAGCCAAGATAGACGTCCACGCTGTCCTGGTCCTTCATCTTCACTGCTGCCTCCACCTGGTACGCAGAAACCATCCTTCTCACTTTCTGATTGGGATAGAGAACTCTTCTGACAGAACTCCCTGCACCATCTGCTCCCACAAGGGCCATGGCATTCTCTTCAACGACGTTGCCTTCTTTCCTGTATTTTACTGTGATACTGCCATCATGTAAGTCTGCATCCAGAAAAACTGAATTCATTCTTAATTCAACCCCTTCCCCTATGGCAGCGGAGGAAACATCCTGATCAAATCTTTCTCTGTCAATTATTATTGTTTCCTCATCCTTTGAAACATGAACATTCTTTCCTGACGGAAAATATATATGTGCCCCATGAACCCTGTTCACTATGGAGTCTGTTTTTACCATAGATATCGCCCTCTTGGAAACAACACCTGTGCATTCGACAGGTTTGCCCACAGATCTGTGCTCCTCAATCTGAAGTACACTGTAACCCAAGGATCCGAGCTTGTATGCACATTGGGAACCTGCGGGACCTGCACCAACCACTACGAAGTCATACATATTCACACCTAAAAGAAACTATCAAGGGTGGTATTGTTCTTATCCCTGTAAACCCTTTGGTGTTTTCTCTGACTTGAGAGAGTCTCTGCAACATCAACCTTCCTTCCGAGTCCTTCCATGATCCTGTTCACCGTCTCCTCAACTCTTTTTCCATAATAGGCCCAATCCGGCGTGTACTTGAAATTTTCAGCATTAATAAATGGCTCAACTTCCTGAGGAGCCACTGAACTGTCTGTCACGATCCAAGCAACCTTCATTCCGGGGATGAATCTTTCGCCCATCTCCTGCAATTTCCTTGCAGCCCTGACGTTTGCCATGGAATCTGCATTGCTATAGCTTGCCTCATCCTTGACTGATCTGGAAATGGCAAGCTTCGCTATATCTATATCCGGGCTTCCATCCAGAATTTTCTGCACTATATTCCTGGAATAGGCTTCCGCTCCATCAATATCCCTCTTCATGATGTGTTCAAATACTGTCTCAAGGGCCTCGCTCTGCATGCCGAAGGAGTCAGTTCTCCTGACCTCGTATCCCCTCACAAGCATCTTTCCTGCATCCTGTTCTGGATATACCATCATGCCCACGTATCTCTTCTTTGCACCGTGAGAGAAGAATGGGTCCATTATTTTCTCGAATTCTATTGATACATCCATTTTTTTGGATATATCTGATGCAAGTTTTTTGCCCAGTTCAACAGCTTCCTTCAGGTCTGATTTTCCAGTCTCTATGAACACGCTGTCCGTATCCCCGTATATGACCCTGAATCCTTCATTTTTAAGGTCATTTATCAGTTTCAGAATTGTTTCTCTGGCAAATGCGGTCACAGATGCTCCCAATTCTGAATTTGTGAATCTGTAGAATGCAGATGCAAGAACGCCATAGAAGGTATTCATCAAAATCTTTATTGCACCCTGCACACCATCAAGATATTCCCTCTCTTCCCCTGTGGCAGTTTTCATGTCATTCTTGACCCTGTCCCTGCTGTCCATAAGGCTTTTCAGGAGTTCCGGTATTAGACCCTTCCTCACTGTTGGTGAGAGAAACCTTATGCCTGTTGGTGAAACTATCTCACCCTCTGGACTCAGTGTGGTGAAACATATGTTATATTTCATGATCATAGAGGGATACATGCTCTTGAAGTCCATAACTGCCACCATATTGTAGAGACCAGCACCTATGGATTCCACATGTCCACCTTCTATGGGCTTGTTCTTGAGATTTGATGATGCAGTCATGGGCACAGCTATATCCCTCCGGAATGCCATCCTGATCAGCAGTGAATCCACATAATTGCTTGTTCCTCCATTTGTTGTATCCACAAGGGGAAGTTTAGTGACAGTTGCCATGAACATGTTGTGATCCACAACACGCATCTTCATCAATATTCCAAGTGTGAGATCTGCATCCTTAATGCAGTATTTTATCACATCATCAGGCCTGTTTTTGTACTCCTCCAGTATTCTGAGCCTGTCCACGTCGTCCTTTCCCTCACCGAGAAGTTCATTGGCCACATAGTTCAGGGTTTCCTGTTTTGGTTTGAGATATTTCTTCACATTCCACCAAACATCACTGATGATTCTTCCATTTACTCTCCAGAACTGACCATTTATCCTCCTTCCATTTGATCCATCCCTGCCAATTTTAAGTTTTAGGTCGTGCAGTTGCATCCTGTATTCGATCACGGGCAGATCGTATCCGTCAATGTTGTAACCGATCAATATGTCTGGATCTTTTTCTTTTATCAATTCATTGAATTTCCGCAAAATATCCTTCTCATCCCCTGTGAGGGCCCCTTTCTCGTGCTCGGGAGATTTCCCCGTGGATATGGAATAGCCAATTATCAGTATCCTGCCGAATTGTTCCCTACCCTCTGGGGGAAAGACGTTTTCTATATCAAAACTTAGTATCCTGATGTCCGGGTTGAAGTCTTCACAGTTCTTTATCCCGTCCGTGGTTGTTTCTATCACAATGTCTGTGGAGTAGCGTTTGTCATCAAACAGTCCTCCCTCCACCTGAACGCATGATCCTATATCCAGATCATATATGAATCTGTGATGGAAAGGTATGTCCGCAGACATGACCTTTGAGACAAATAACTCCCTTATCTCAGGCACCTTAAACGGATGTTTCAAGTATATTCTTGAAGATTTTCTCTCTTTCCCATCATACCAGAGCATTATTTCCTGGATTCTTTTGAATTCTGAATTTTTCTTAATTCCTGCAATTTCTGCCTCTGATGGTTCTATGACATCAATGTACGGATCGAACCCCCCACAGAGAACTGTGGCTGATCTCCCGTCATCACACCTCCCAAAAAGTTCCACTCTGGTGTCTTCTGTCCGGTATGATGCAGTGATTATCCTCATCCTTACTTGCATCAGGTTACAATGTCAATCTACCTTAAAAGACATATGCACTCCTGCGCATTTTATGAAAAAATTTCCAAAATTTAAATATTGTAAAATGATCATGGAACGATCATGGGGAGCCGTAAAGGCTGAGAGGATCATAAGATCGACCCTTTGAACCTGATCCGGATAATACCGGCGGAGGGAGTTGAAAATGTTGGATAAGACACATTCAGTTAGAGCAAAAGAGGCAATGTATACAGGCACATCAGCGTCATTTCTATTTTGGGGCATCGTGGCCACCATAGGACCGCTTATAGCATCACAGGACCTTATTACCGGATTGAATTCCAGTGAAAGGCTGCTGTTTCTCCTCATCGGGCCCATTGCCGTTCCTGTGGGAAACATACTTCTTGGAATACTTTCTGATCTTTTTGGAAGAAGAGGAATGTTCTTTCTCTCCATGCTGTTTTATGCTTCAGGAATAATTATCATAGGATTCAGCTATTCAGTGATTCCACTTATTTTTGGTCTTGTTCTGGCAGAATTTGGTGTTGGTGGGCAGGAACCTTCTGCCCTCTCACTGGTAGCCGAGAACACTGCACCGGAAAAGAGACCTTTCTGGCTCACCATAACCACAAACATGAACAATATAGGAAGCGCACTAATTGCATTTATATTCATTTTTAACACTGGCACAGAAACAGCGAGAATCCTCCTGATAGCCATATCCATTGCAATGGTTGTAATTATCATAATTTCAATGATATACACTCCTGAATCCTATATATGGGAGAGAAAAAAGAGCTACAGCAGATGGATCGGCGATAAGAAGGAGCTTGGGATTGACAATGAAGGGGAAGTTGCACAGATGAACAGTCCTGTTTTCTCCTACCTTTTCCTTGTGACAATTGGAATCTCCCAGTATCTGACCTTCGGACTGATGGCATATGTTCTTGCACCTGTGGAATTCTCAGGAGCAACACTTGATGCAGAGATCATATTTGTTGCACTGTTGGGTGCTTCCCTTTCAGGATTCCTTGCAGCAAGGCTCATTTCCAGGGAAACAAAGAATTACACTGTGATATCCTTTGCATATGGAACTGTAACAACATTGGTGATGCTTATTCTATATCCATACCTGTACAATATGTATATTTTTATGCCTCTCCTGTTCCTGAACATGACTGCAAGTGAATTTGCATGGGCATCGAGATCTGTTCTGGAACCACAGGTTGTAGGAACAGGAATGAGATCAACATTCATTGGACTTGTAAGATTGGGGCCAATGATTGCATATCCTATTTTCACAGTGATCTCATATTCTTTGACAATTCGGCAGTTCATCTCCGTAAACCTGCTCCTCTGGGACATAGGATTGGCAGCATCTGTGATCTGGTACATTTACGGAATTGAGGTGGCAAGGAAGAATATAGACTATGGGATTAATACTTCCTGATGCATTTCCGTTCTATAAAAGGCAGAATGCATCAAAGGAACCCTATTAATATATATTTATCTCTTCATGTATTACTGGTAATGAAAGAATGACATCAATTACCGAACTTGTTGACAAATATGAAAGATTCCGGAGAAATGTCCTGAATCTCCAGGCATCCGAGAATTATACCTGCTCTCATGTGAGAATGGCACTCGGTTCTGACCTTGCATCGAGATATGCGCATATCATGCCCGACGGAACTAATGCTTATGGAGGAACACAGTTCACCGATCAGATATACAGTGAAACACAGGAAACCATTAAGAAACTTTACGGTGCAAAATATGCTGAGATCAGGCCCCTGGGAGGCCACATTGCAGCAGAAATATCACTTTTGTGCTCGGTGAAAAAAGGTGGAACCATAATGGCAATTGATGAGATTCATGGAGGATACACCGGATACATGAAAGGTTATTTGCCGGAGATGTTTGGATTCAGATCAGAAATTATTCCATATATACCTGAGACTCAGGAGATAGATTATGACGCTCTCAACAGGGATGCCATGAAAATTAAACCTGATGCCATTGTTCTGGGACAGTCATTTTTTGTGAAGCATTATGATCTGAAGAGGATTCGGGAAATATGCGATGCATCTGGATCAAAACTTCTCTATGATGGGTCTCATGTGATGGGGCTCATCGCAGGAAAGAGATTCCAGCCAGATGCCATGAAGTACTCAGACATTCTTTTCGGCTCAACGCACAAATCATTCTTCGGGCCCCAGGGTGGAATACTGCTCACAAACGACGAGAAAATATACAGTGATGCATCCTTCAATACTGTCTGGAGAACCATGGACAATTACCAGCCCAACAGGATTGCTGCACTGGGTATTGCAGCACAGGATCTTTTAAGTTTTGGAGAAGAATATGCCACAAAGGTTATGCTTAACTCCCATAACCTCGGAAGGGCCTTAGAAGAGAAAGGTATTTCTGTGAGGAATGCTCCATGGTATTCGGAATCCCACCAGATACTCCTTTCACAGGAAAATACTGCGAAATACGGAACATTTCTAGATATAAGCAAGAAACTAGAGAAGAATGACATGATATGTGACAGGGAGGGAAGGCTCGGAACCTCTGAAGTTACAAGACTCGGATTCTCTGACATGGATCGGATAGCAGGAGCAGTATCCGATGCCATTAAGGGAAAGGACGTGAGAAAAGAAGTAGTAGAAATACTCAGGGTCTCAGGTGTGAGATTCTGCAAATAAAGGTGAAAATATGAAAACAGTTGAAGATATAATGACCGGAAATCCACTGTACGTGGATGGAGACTCTACCGTGATGCTTGCAATGAACAGGATGAGGAAACACTCAATCGCGCAGATTGCAGTCACGGCTGATGGAAAATATGCAGGCATGCTCAGTTACAGGGAACTGGTAAGAAGGAAAAGTATTCATCTTAATTCAAAAGCCAGAAACTACATACTGAATACTCCTTCATTGAAAAAAACAGACAGCATAAATGATGCTGTTAATCTCATGAATGATACCGGAATGGGTGCAATCCCTGTCATTGAGAAAGAGAAAATTGTTGGTATAGTATCAGCAACAGATGTTATAAAGAATATAGGTGAATTCCCAGAATTCAATGAGTTCCATGCAGTGAACCTGATGGTTGATCCATACAGCGTTAATACGGATGATTCCCTGGAACATTCCCTTGAAATAATCAGGCAACATGAATCTGATCTCATAGCAGTGGTTGATGGGAACTCCAAAATAAACGGAATGATAAAACTGGAAAACATAGCTGATTATGAGATGAAGGGAAGGGAAAACGAGACTGGGACCCAGAACTCGGGAGGGAAGGAGAGAGCAGATATAACTGTCAGGTCTGTAATGGAAGATCCCATATTCTCCTATGAAGATGAAGGTATAGGAACATTGTGTGACAAACTCGTAAATAATCACATGCACAGCATACCTGTCTGTGACAGCGGGATGAAACTTACAGGTGTTGTGGATATGGATAGTATAATTTCCCTCATAGGAAAGACAGAGGAGAGAGAGGGGATGCTTATCAATGTTTCAGGTCTTTCTGCAGGAGATATCGACCTTTATGAGACCATATACGCCATGGCTGACAAGTTCATTGTGAGATTCTCAAGGATTACAAACCTGAAAGGCGCAACCTTCAAGATACATGTGGTGAAGCATCACAATGAACAGAGCAGGGTTAAATATTCCATCAGGACAAAACTTTTCGCAAGAAAAATGAACATGTCTGTAAGCGATTCGGGATGGAATTTCGGAAAGGTGCTTTCACAGATATTTGATACATACGAAAAGAGGGCCAAAAAGTAGTTCTGGCCCTCCTCAAAAGCCGGGAAAATGTAAAAATCAGGAGGAGAACAGTCTCTGAAGTTTCAATAAAATATAAACTGTTGTTTGTCGCAATAGGCTGAAAATAAGAGAACAACTACGGTACGAATGGGGCCCTTCAGGACACAAAATGTATTCACCTCTTTCCACAAAGATCCGGGCAATGTTCTGGTATCCGTTCAATACATTTCAGTCGATGACAAAGATCATATTCATTTCAGATAGATGAGCCAACTACCCCTCCCTGACGGAACGGGCTTCCTGCTGGTCTCCCTCATGCCCGTAAGCATGGATTCATTGAACCGCAAAGATTGGCCGGTTGACATTCTCTTGCCAAGTAAAGGGGCCTTCTCGCTCACAAATGATAAACATATAAGTAATACTTGCATTGGAAATTATGAAGAAGTTTGAACCTTACTCAAAAATGTTCACCGAAGACCTGGTGCAGGAAGTAGTGGAAGATGGAATCTATGCCTCTTTTGAAGGTTGCATGGAAATAGTGAACAGGAAAGACTCCGCAATTGACTATCTGCTCGATTATATTGGTGATGATTACTATTGGGATTTGGATGCGGAAGGGGATGGGTATGCACCGATCATATCTCTGTGCCTGCTGGCTTCCATTAAAGCTCCAGGGTTGTCGGAGAGAATCCTGACAGAAATAAATCTTCACTACGATGAACTGGAATGCATGGAAGAATATATTCCATCAGTCATAGCTGATCTGTGTGAACACTCACTGGAGTCACTCCATAAGGCCCTTCTCGACAAAAACAACGAAACTGGCATGAGGATGGATATACTTTGGGCACTTGAAATAATAGCCACCCGTAGCGAAAAGATGAGAATATCCTCAATTGCGATCATAGGAGAAGCCATACGCCTCATAGATGAGGGTATTCTCTGTTCAGTTGCGGTGATGGTTGCGGCGGAAATGAATGCAGGGGAATTGGGGCCTGCCATTGAAGATGCCTTCCTCAGGGGAAGAATTGATAGAAAGATAATGGATCGGGAAGATATTATCTTCGATTCGGAGGAAACGCAACCTTCAGAATACCTCCCACCATTTGAATTCCTTCAACCATCAAACCTGAAAAGGATCGTAGATGAGTATGTGGATGATGTTCTGGACAATGATACAACAGATGATCCTGAACTTGTGATGAAGCAATACTATGGTGATGCAAAGGTAAATGATCCCTGCCCGTGCGGAAGCGGGCAAAAACACAAGAAATGCTGTCTTCCACTGATTGTGGAGAGGAAGAAGTGGTCTTCACTGGAGGATTCCCTCAGGGATCTCGTGAAGGAATACTATGATGAGGATAGATTTCGGGATGTGGTAGCTGATGCTCTGGCAACTTTCCGGAAAGCATCTGGACTTGAAAAAACATCTAACAATTTAATTCTTGTGGACTGGATAATCCATGATTACATAATTCGCGGGGAGAAAATGTCCATAATCACCAAATTTGCAAGGGAAAAGTGGGCATCCCTGAACCAGGACCAGAAAGAGACTATCTCCTATTGGATCAAGGCATCTTTCACTATTGTGGAAGTACAATCAATTAGGCCCGGATTAGGGTATACCGTAAAGGAATTATTCCCGGGAGGAGATACTTTCTTTGTGTCAGAAATCCAATCTTCCCTGGGACTGGCCAGATATGACATCCTTTTCATCCGGATATACCGCATTAAGGGCCTCTTCAGAGTTTCTGGGTTTGCAATTATTTTTCCATACTCCATGAAAGGAAACGTGTTGAGGAAAATCGATGAGATGTATGCGGAGTACCGGAGTAGGTCGAGTAGATCAACACCACAGATTCAATCAGAGGATGTATTGAAGAAATCTTTCATGCGAGGAAGATCTGCCCAGATCATTGGGGAACTGGTCAGGATAAGCGAGGAAAGGAAGTTGCCCGAGATTAAAACACCAGAGGGTGATCTCCTGACTTTTGTCGTCAAGAAATTTGGCATATACAATCGAGATGCAGTCGTGGATGCACTTGAATCGTCTCCCCAATTCCAGTATGATGATCATAATAATGTATTCACCATATTTCACCTCTTTCCAGAAACATCCTCAGAGCAAAAAACATCTGAGGCACCCCTCAGTGGTGATAGAGTTTATGGAACCATTATGGTTGGTGAACAGTATATCGAGGTGAGTTGCATGTCTGAAAAACGTATGGATGCCACCATTTCCTTGCTGGAAAATATACTTGGCTCACTCATGGGCAATTTGATCATGGAGAGTATCAAGGGGGTGGAGGAGGCATTGTCCGATCGCATTGAATATACTGACACGAGAGGAATGAGCGATGAAATACCTGGAATCCAGAAGAGCATGGACGATTATTATATGAACTGGCTCGATGAGAAGATACCCGCTCTTGAAGGCAAGACTCCAAGAGAGGCAGCCAATGACCCATTACTTGTAGGAAGACTTGAAGATCTGCTGAAGGAGTTTGAGAATCATTCAGAGCATTTCCATAATGTCCCTGTTCCCCCAATTTCCAGGATGAGAGCTGAACTTGGCCTTGAAAGGTGAATTGGGAGGCTGTTCAATGCTGGTCTCAATGGGTAAGGTGACGGAAGAGAAGAAAATAACTTGCGGAATCGCTTCCAGTCAAAGTCGTGAAATATTTCATTTTTCCGGATCAGTGATAAGAAACCAAATAAATAATTAAAACAATGGGTAAGTATTTTCAACTTACTCTTTTGTTCAGGTTTGTGTATATCTGAAGATATTCCATTCCCTTCTTAATGCCCAGTTCCCAACTCTTGTCATGCTCCTTGGATGCGAATTTTTCAATCGGTTCCCGATAATCAAGGCCAACGAGCGGAATTACCATCTCGAGTGATCTTGATGTGTAACCTGTCCCGGAGAAGAATCTCTCAATAGTATCAATGATCTTCTCGAACCTGTCTGCAAGGAATTTTCTACCCGTGGAGGAGCGTGCTGCGCCGAAAAGGAATCTTATGGAGTCCTGCTTCTTGATCTTTCCGTTCTCAATCATCTCCCACACTGAAGAGAGAAGGTTGTCTCCATTCAGGAAACCCATTGCAAGGAGTATCTTGTTCCTGTCCTCGTCCACAGTCATGATCTCAAGCTTCTTCACCATTGCATCAAGATCGTTTGTGTGCTTTGCAAATGCGAAAGCGACTGCCTGCCTTGAGTCTGGTGATTTTTTCTCGAAGTCCGTGAATTCAGATGATCTCTCAGAAGCGTACTTTTCATCTATGAGTGCTAGGGTGCTTTCCATTCTTCCCCTTATGACTGAAACATTTATGGGCTCATTTTCCCTGATAGGCCCCATGGTTGAGAGATGATTCCTCAGATATTTCCTGCCAAATTCCATTATTTTTTCATTCTTTTTCAGTATGGATGAAAGCGAACCAATTATACTGCACAGTTCATCCCTTATAATGTAGCTCTGGTCAGATTCCATTGCTCCGAGTATGCCCATGAACTGATCCATCGGCATCTTTCCTGATTCAAATAATGCTTCTGCATCTGAGAGCATGCCCCATCTTGCATGTGTGTCAACTTCCTTTGCATTTCGGAGTATCTTCTCCTGGAGTGTTACGTCATACAGTACCCTGTAAAATCCTGTCATGTCGGGGTTGAGATACAGGAAGCTGGATGCATCTATATCCAGATCACTCTTATCCATAAGGATAGATTTTGAAGAGCCATTGTACGCAGCGGTGAGTGGTATTGGATAAACACTGCCGTCAGTGGAACCGTCCAGGAAGAACCTCTCCTGATGAAGAGATATCTTTGAGCCATTCATTGTAGCCTTCACAATAGGATATCCCGGCTTTGTGATCCAGGCGTTCATTATCATTGAAACGGGCATGCCAGATTCCTTTTCTATGGACTCCCAGAGGGCATTTCCCTTTGCATTTGAGAACATGTTGTTCTTAAGGTATGAGCTCACACCCTTCCTGAAATTCTCTTTGCCAACGTATGCCTCTATCATTCTCAGTATGCTTCCACCCTTGGAATAGGATATTTCATCGAATATCTGGGATATTTCACCAGGATGATTCACTTCCACATGGATTGGGTGTGTGTTCTTCAGGCTGTCTCCCACCATTCCATGAGCCAGTTCAGTGGTAATGAAGTCACTCATTGCCTCCCAGTCCGGATGCCTGCTTTCCAGTGCCTTATTGCTCATGAATGTGGCAAAACTTTCATTGAGCCATATATCATCCCACCACTTCATTGTGACAAGATCCCCAAACCACTGATGAGCAAGCTCATGAGCTATAACAAGATCAACTCTCTTCTTGATCACTGAGCTTGTGCTTTCCCCTATAATAAGCTCAATTTCCCTGAATGTAATGGCCCCCCAGTTCTCCATGGCCCCAAAGGCAAATTCGGGGACCGCTATGAGATGGAGTTTTGGAAGCTCATAATCTATGCCGAAATATTTCTCGAAATACTGGAGATTGCTTATGGCCATTTCAAGTGGTGTGGTGGTGAGTTTGAATTTCCCCTTTGCTGCCGAGACATAAACAGGCTTTTTTCCGTGCATGCCCTCAATATGATCATACTTGGCTGCACCTATATACAGAAGATAGGTGGACATCTTGGGTGTGTCATGGAACCTGAAAGATTTCTTCCCTTCACTTTCTTTCACATCAACCACCTGCATGTTGGAAATGGCCTCATAATCTGAAGGAACATGCAGCGTCAGGCTGAAAATAGCCTTAAAATCAGGCCTGTCAACACATGGGAAAGCGAATCTTGCACCGGTTGCCTCAAACTGCGTGCTTACAAAGACGTAGTCTTTCTCCTTTGAATAGTATATTCCATTCATTCCGTCTGATATCTTTCCGTTGAAGTGGATTTCCAGCTCGAAGGGGCCCTTATGTTCCCCTTTGAGTGTTATCTCTTCCTCCTTGTCATTGATCGTGAATTCAGAGGGTTGCCCATTTACATTTATCTTTTCAATATTTATGGCAGCCGCATTTAGCCATATTTTTCCATCGGAAATACCTTTTATTGTTTCCTTTCCTGAAAAAGTCAGTTTTTCCATGTCTATATTGTAATCTATGTTGTATTTCTCAACACTTTTCATAAGTACGTAACTTGATTTATTATAATAAAGTTAGGGATGTGGTAGAATCCGCTACCCCATCTGCTTTTTCAATTGGATACACGAACTTCTCCATCAGAAAGATTATCCTGTTGGCATACGACAGATTGGATTCTGCTGTGATATCCCCTTAACACTTTAATCAAATACCGACCGGTACATTCCTATTTAGGTTGTTAATTCTTACTTTCCGCATGATTTGAAAGGCTTATCTTCGAATTATCCATCACTTTCATGAATACCTATTTTCCTACCTCCCTGAGCATTTTAAATCCTCCTCTGTTGGCTCAATTATTCTTTGATCTACCACTGCATTCCACTCGATCAATAATTTCATGACTGTTTCCAGGTCACTCTTTCGTATTATGATAACTCCTCGCAGGAGCTTACGACGCGGGATCTGATCAAGCAGCCCTTTTCTTCTGTATCTGTATTTTCCATTCCAGCCGCAAACGGAATGATAAATAATTTGGTTCTCCAGAAATTTATTTCAGGATTGGTATGGTTGGGCACAGCTCTATTTAGTGGGGGATCTGCAGTGGTATTACATGAGGCGGAAAATTACTTAAGTCTCATATCATTTATATTTTATATGTATCAGACAAAAAGCAAATCTCGTTTTAATCTTGCCCTAGGGTACAGTTTAATGATTGTGGGGGCTTCACTTTTATCTTATGCTCTTATTATTAGATAAAATTTAATAAAACATTAACACATGCTTTATTGTGTCAAAGAAAGAAAGCAGCAAAACTCCTCCCCCGGCACCCCAGAACCCATTATACCCAAGCACCACTGGGAAACCATCAGGAAAGGGGCGGGGAAATAAACCTAAATAAGCATCAAGTAGAATCAATGAGTTCTACTTGATATTTTTATTCCTATCAAATTTATAAACTGTTTAAGGGCTATGAATCAATTTTAGACTATTCCTATAAACCTCCAATGAAAATCCAATGTCAATTGATTCTTCTTCTTTTCATGTTTCCAACTGAATGTAATGTGGAATTGGCATTTCAGCAATGATTCAGTCACTTTGCATATGGAAAGCTTTATTCATGGGATCAGCATGTTCAATCAATGAGTAACATTGTAGATTACGGTCTCCGTGAAGCATATAATTCCATGAAATCCATGGACAAACTTGCGGAAATCGATCCCATGATAAATTGGGAATTATTGAGGCCCATAGTGAAAGAACTTTACAGGAATGATACAGAGAAAGGCGGAAGGCCCAATATTGATGAGA
>JAKAWU010000019.1 GCA_021816965.1 Thermoplasmata archaeon
ATGATAGCATCGCTATTTGTTTTGTCTGCCATTTTGCTTGGTACACAAGGTATCGGTGTGCAATCGGGTTCAGTTAATAAGACATCTTCATATAGTGATCTTGCAGTCAGCAACACATATCTTGGTATAAATATCACACTTTCCAATGTGTATATAAACAATAGTTATTTCACAGACTATCCACTTGGTATAATCAATGGGTATATGTATCGTGCACTGTACGCATCCAACCTCACCATCGATAGCACAGGTGTTTTACACACGAATGGACATAATATATATCTCACAGGTACATTTGATAATAAAGGTCATGTGTTAACAGGTGCAAATTATAATCCTGCCGGCATGATTTCATATGGGGGCTCTGGAGGAGGGGCACGAGCTAACAATACCACTTCCAGTTATTCAGGATCATCCACTCTTGTACCTGGCGGTATGGGGACATCAAAAACTCATGCGCAGAACGGTTCCAAGGCTAATTTTCCTGTCCTGAACAATACTATAATTCAGGCAATGTATCATTCAGGATTCAATAACTATCTTTTGGGTACAGACGGACAATCTTATTATTTTTACAACTATTCTGACAGTTTTGGTTTCTATCTGAATTCAGGGAGTGGTGGTAACGGATTGTATCTTCAGGCAAACAAGATCATTGCCGGTAATATAAGTTCAAACGGTACAAATGGTTTAAATAATACTGAATACAACGTTTATACTGGTGGCGGGGGAGCAGGTTCAATAATTCTAGCACATGCAGGATCAAACTTCACATCAGGCAACGTAACTGCAATGGGCGGAAAGGGAGGATTTTCAAACAAAACAATTTATACTGGTGGGAACGGTGGATCGGGCACTATTTACAACTATTCGTATGGAAATATAGCCCCTATCTCAGTTGGTACACAGTTCCACATTCCAGTTATAACACCTGGATTCGTATTTAAAAATTCCTTTGTTTCCGTTGATATAAGTGGGTTAGTTTCGGATAACGTTGTCGTGAATGGCAACGGCACTTTAAAAATTACTGACATAAATACAAGCCACTACAATTACAACTACTCAAGCATAGTGTATTTCAACGGAAGTTTTGATCAAAAATCTTATGGAACTTCAAGCTATAACGATTCAGGACAGAACTCACCTTCTTCCAACAATAATTTAGTATCAACATTTACAGGCCCCCGTTCTCTCAATCTGTTGAATGCAGGCATATTGCCTTATAGCATATACTCTATTGACACATTCGGTAGCAATTCCAATTTAAAATTACAAACAGGTGTGGCACTCTCAACTCCTATGGGTTATGTTCTTACTGATAAATTAACCTCATATAATCCCCTCGTCGGATCTAATGTAATTACAATATACATTGACCAGAAGTCAGGGGTACTTTTGAAATTGGTTACTCCATATTACTCATATGAGGTAACAGGTACAAACATACCACTTGATCATACTTCAGCCCCACTTCCTCTCAATGATATAGAGATTGGCGGAGGTGTTGCAGCTATTGTCGTGGTTGCAGGTATTGTTGGTTACACCATGATGCAAAGAAAGAAAAAACCATAAATTTTTTTAATTTTTCATATGATTGCCCTCAAGTTCCATGTCTGAGGCAATTAAACAATTTTATTTCAAATTTTAAAAATATGAGAAACGACTTTTATACAGCATGTGCAGTGTATTCAAGGTATTATTTCATTCAATCGTCATAACTTTCTAGCATTTGGGGCATTGTTAATATAACAATAAATAATATTAGGGCGATGGAAAACTCCAGATCAGATTTCAGTCAGTGGTATAATGAGATAATTGAGCTGGCAGAACTCACGGATAAAAGATATCCAATAAAAGGAATGAATGTGTGGCTTCCGTATGGTTACTCACTTATGAGGAACATTGATGAGATGATCAGGGAACGATTCTATGCGGATGATTTTCGGGAAGTGATGTTTCCTGCACTTATATCCAGAGGAATGTTTGAGATCGAATTTGAGCACATCAAGGGTTTTGAAAAAGAACTTTTTTGGGTCACTAAAGGAGGAAAGGAATCACTTGAAGATGACTTGGCAATGAGACCAACCAGTGAAGCAGCAATATATCCAATGTTCAAATTGTGGATAAGGGATCATATGGACCTGCCCATGAGGATATTTCAGATAGTACAGGCATGGAGATATGAAACAAAGCATACCAGGCCCTTCATAAGGGTAAGAGATATTCACTTCATAGAATGCCACACCGCTCACTCTTCCTATGAAGATGCAGAGGAGCAGCTTGAAACATACAGGAAACAGTGGAACTTCTTTACGAATGCATTGTGCCTTCCGTATATGGAGGTTCAGAGGCCGGAATGGGACAAGTTCCCGGGTGCAGTTTACACAAGAGCATTTGACACCATAATGCCATCTGGAAGAACCATCCAGATCGGCACAATTCACCAGTATGGACAGAATTTTTCAAAAAATTATGATATAAAGTATGCAGACATGGATGGAAATGCCCAATATGCGCATCAAACCACATTCGGTATGAGCGAAAGGCTTGTGGCCCATATCATTTCGATACATGGCGATGATAAGGGATTAATATTCCCTCCCGCAGTGGCCCCTTTCCAGGTTGTCATTGTTCCAATCCCGGGAAGTGCGCAGAATCTGAGAGCTTATGTGGACGAGATTAAAAAGTTACTAAAGGAAACAGGCATAAGATTTACTGTGGACTTCAGGGAAAATTATACTCCGGGATACAAATACAATCACTGGGAAATGAAAGGTGTCCCTCTCAGGTTCGAGATTGGAGACAGGGAAGTAAAGAACCGTACTATCACAGTTGCATTCAGGACAGGTAGGAAAAAGGAAATTGTTCAGCTCACTGAAATTGACAAAGTGAATGATATGCTTTTTAGCGTGGCTGAAGAACTCAGGGAAAAGTCGAATAGAATGCTCAGGGATGCGTTAAGTGGTAAGGTTCTTGGAGAACCGGAGGATGCGATTAAAACACCCATACTCTGCCAGGATGAAAAATGCGCAAGGTATTTGGAAGAAAAACTTTCCCTCACCATGATGGGACACATAATGAATTATAAAGAAAGTGGAAAATGTGAGGTATGTGGAAAAGATGGACAAACCGCTCTCTTCTCGCGTCCATACTGATAATGCGCCAATGATATTTCTGGACATGGATGGTGTTCTCACTGTGGAGATAAGCAGCTGGAACATGGTCAACATGGTACTTGGAATAGACAACATGAAGAATTATGAAAGTTATAAGGCTGGGAAGATAAACTATGACCAGTTCTTAAGAATGGACCTTGAAAACTGGGTTAATTCAGGAAAAGCTGTGTCTGCACAAAAAGTTAAAATGGTGCTTGACAAAATAGAAATTTTTCCTGGTGCCAGAGAAGGTTGCAAAACCCTTGCAGAGGAAGGGTACATTCCAGTAATAGTTTCTGGAGGGCTAAGATGGCTGGCAGAAAGGGTGGCCCATGAACTTGGCATAGAACACTACTTTGCGAATCTCATAATGTCGCAGGGTGACAGAATTCTTCCTTCAGGGGTGGCTATTGTTGATCCCAAGAATAAGTGGAAAATCGTGGAACACATGAAGAATCGGTACAAACCAAGATTTACAGTATCTGTAGGGGATTCACCTGATGATATGAGCATGTTCACATCCACAGACTATTTCATCAGTTTCAACAACAGCACTAAATTTAACATGCCAAACGGTTATGATATAGACGGGGATAATTTCATGATCATTGTCCAGAAAGCAATGGAGATAAAGAGGAAACAGGATGAAGCTGAAAAAAATTGAGGAGGATCAAAAATTGCCCACAGGCATTGGATGCATTGACCAGATACTTGGAGGAGGATTCGACAGAGGAGTTCTGAATCAGGTATTCGGAGAAGGTGGAGTTGGAAAGACTAACATTGCAATGCAGACTGCAGTCAATACAATCCTCTCTGGAAAGAAGGTCATCTACATCGATACAGAAGGGTTCTCATCCACAAGATTTATGCAGATTAGCAGAAACAGTCCTGATGTCTCCAGAGGGATATTCCTGTACAGGGTCATGGACCTTTCAGATCAGGAAGTTGCCGTTATCAAATCCGAAAAACTACTGGAAAAGGAGAAAGATATTGATCTTCTTGTCATCGATTCCTTCACTGCACTTATGAGGCTGGAGAGAGATGATTCTTCCAAGAATGGATCAGTGCAGAAACAGCTCAGGATCATGAATGCCATGTGTACTGAATATGATATAGGTGTGCTCATAACAAACCAGATATACTATGATATCGAGGGGGGGCACACGACTCCATATGGTGGTTTCTTCCTTGATCATTTCTCAAAAACCATATTGGAATTGAGACGCGAGCAGGATAACAGGAGAAGGCTTCTTGTGAGAAAGCACAGATCCATTTCCGACAATTCTGAAACTTCATTCTATATTACAGAATATGGGATATCCTGTGTTCCCTGAAACGCGTTCCCTGCGATCAGTATCATGATTGATGAAATAGAATTGACTTGCTGATGAAGAAATTTATAGTATGGCCACCTGTGTACCGGAATATCCAGAATAACTCAGAATAGCCTTCATCCCTGACCATGTATTGAAATGATACGGGGTGATATGTACGTTGCTCCCAGAGATCGTGATTGAACCGTAGAAAATGTCCAATATACCAGTACCGGTGACAGTTTTCGTGTTCGAACTGGAAAAGAATATTATGAATCCAGGACCGCTTTCCGTAGAGTACCAGAACACTTCATGTCCTGAACTGGACTGGTTCGCTCCATTGCTTTCCCATATGATGTTGTAACTTCCGGTGAGAACACCTGTGGCTGTGGAATTTATAGATATTTGCAGGAAGTTCTCTTCAATTGTTTTCGGGTTTGTCAGATTCACTATAAGATTGTATGCAGCTATGGTATAATTACCACCAGGGTCGCTTCCATTGGATGAGAAATTAACACTGAATGCTGTGTTTGTTGATGGAGTATAACTAGCGCTAATCACTGCAACGGATACTGATGCAATAAAAATAATTACCACAATTATCACAATATACTTCATGTTTCGTTCAATATTCATAAATCCCACCTTTATGCATTATATGGCTGAATACCTACAATAGAAGTTACACACCTTTAGAATTTATACTTTTCCCCTAATTCTATGTCAATAATCTTCCCCTATAAAATCAACAATTTGATTGTCGATTTACTCTTTATTTTACAGGGTGACTGAGAGAATTAAGTAGTGTTGTGTATATTCATAACACATTACTATAATTCCGAGAAAAGTTAAGAGGAAACAAGGAGAATACTGGGAATTCTGGAACGGGAAGAGGGTAAATGGGAAAGTTGCGCAGAAATGCGTAGGGCAATAGGGAAATCTCTGAAATTGAACAATGTGATTGAACCAGAAGAGATCTTTAAGTATATCTCCAGTTTGTTAGACAAAGGATAAGCCAGGAAGAGAGGGATCAGATACGGAAAAAGATCATGATAGAATATGATGCATTGCATATAACGAAGATCATCATAGAGAACGACCTGACAATGAAGAAGGTGTTCCTCGTGCTGAAATGATTCGGATGAATAAGATACTTATAAATCTGGAAATTTTGAATGTAGTAACAAAGGTTAAATGGCGGTTTATAAGTCGAATGCCCTTAGGCATAAAATTTAAATATATTTTCTGGAATATCAAAGTCGGTTATATATATGAATAACGAGACAAGATACACGGTAATAGTTGAGGCTGTGTTGATTGTGAACATATTCATTTCCGTATATCTTCTGTTTAATCATCCAAAAGCATCCAGAGGAGATTCACAGAATGTAATGTTCTCGTCAAATGGAAATACCACGAGAACGAATTCACTAACTGCAGTCTACAATTTAGCGGTTAACCCTATCAATCCCATGTCAATGGATGAATATGACATTCCCATATATGTGAATTCTACCGAAACCTCAGCAATGGATGGAAGTTATAAAATATCCCGGGCCAGCAATACTGGCGTGCAGACAAAGAGTTCTAGCCCCTCAGTGGTTTCGGTTTCAAATAATACCGTGCCAGGATACATGGTCTTTTTTGCAAATTTTGGAACAGAAACAGTTTCAAGTGATTCCTTTCTTGGTGTGTCCTATTTGCAAATAATGTTATCTGAAGGTACTGTTAGCATGATTCCAGTTACAACTTACACTTGGTCTGGTGTAACGATCAACCTATCGTATTCCGGATATTCAGAAATGGCAGGTGTCACATTATGAATGATCTGAACAATGATACTAAAAATCGTAACAATTACATTCTCTTTGCTAACACCAACTTTCTATTGAAACTGGGAATCGGGCTTACAATCAGTCGTTTTAAGATCGGTGTTTCCTCAATTGGTAAGGCGTTAGGGTATAGCTCAACCTTTATTGCGTGGGATGATGCTGCACTAAGTATGCAGAGAGATCTTGGAAAATCACTGATCCCTTCCAAAACAAAAAGCATCTTGAGCGGCGTTGCTACCTTAGTTGTACCAGGTGGAGTATATGCCACACAGATGTTTGGGAACAGATGGAACTGGGCAGGAGCTTGGAATTTTGATCACTTCCGAGTTTTCACCTTCACCAGTATGGTGGGAGGGGTTCTCAAGTACACATTTCACGTTTGGATAGTCTCCGAAGAAAGTGGTGGATTAGGATCCTCCAAGGAACTTTTTAAGGCAATGCTTGCACATTGTCCACTCGTACCGATCTCAAATGAGGAATTCGAAAGCAAGATTGCCAAACTGCGTTCAGGCATAAAAGAAATGCTCCCCGGAATATCTCTGCAGGGGCTTGAGAACAACCTATGGAACAGCCTGTGATTTGATTTTGAATTCGGTCGTACTCTAAAAACGCCATTTTCTTTACTGTCCTTACTAAATTCTATTTAATCCATAATATTGTGGAAAGTATCTGGAAAACTTTTTTAAAGACTATTTACAACTGTTCAGATTTCCGGGTAAAACCGATTACAGAATTGTTTGAAATCCTTGACATACATTCGACTCTGCAAGCGTGTTATAATATACAAAATGGATACGCTTTTTGATGTGTTAATATTTTTAAAATTTACCTTCAGTGATTTATTATCCTGAACTCTCGAATTTTTATCACCATTAATTTCTAATTTATCCATAATCTATTGGCTCATGAATAAAGGAAAAGCTTATTTATACTGGTGGTATTTCCCACCATTACATCAAAGAATCAGACAATCGAGAAGGTTGTGAAAGGGAAAACATATGTGTATGAAAGGATACCATACTACAATCCGAAGATAAAAAACACAAGCTACCACTACAGGTATGTCGGCAGAAAGGATGATGGCGGGATAAGAAAGATCGGGAGCGTTCTTCCAAGGAGGAGCCTGATACATGGGCCATTCATCCCCATTATGAAGATTGTAAACGATCTGGGCATTGTTGACATGCTGATGAAGCATCTCACTGAATCTGAATCAAGGGAGATCATTTCCATTGCAGTATCAAAGATTATCCGCCCACTGCCACTGGCATCCATCGACACATGGTTCGACGGCACTTCTCTTTCCCGAACAATGAATGCTGATCTGAAATCGAAGCGGATATCAGATCTTCTTGAACGCATAGGCAAATCTGATCTCTACAGGCAGTTCTCAAGTGATCTCATATCAAGGATCAATCCCGGAAATTCACTGCTGTATGGCATAACATCCCTGCCATCATACGAGTCAGCTGAGATACTGGAATACGGACATGCAAAGGATCACCCTGAGCTAGAGCAGATAAACCTTGGCATGGTCATGGAAAGATCCAGAAACATGCCGCTGTTCTTTGAGATATACGGCGGGAGCATTCCAGACGTTGCTATTCTGAAGAGAACTGTTGAGGGCATCAGGAAACTCATTCCGAAGATTGAGATCATCCTTGACAGGGGCTTCTTCTCCTATGAGAACCTGAGTTTGTTGAAGAATGATTCTTACATAATAGCAGCATCCCTTGTATCCAGGGTGATAAAGAATGTCTTCTCCTCAGCATCAAGAACATTGGATCGTGCCGACAATGTAATTATGTATGATAATGAGCCCATATTCTGCAAATCAGTCAGTTTCACCATGGATGATCTGAACCTCAGGGGATACTTCTGCCATGATCCCAGGAGGGAAAGTGACGAGAGATCAGACTTCCACAGGAAACTTGCGGAGAAGAGATCTGCAATTGAAAAATTGCAGATCAGACCAAACGTGAGAGAAACCATAGAATCTATTGCTTCGCATTACGGGAAATACTTCACCTGGAGGATTGAGGACGGCAAGATCAAAACAATGGGAAGGAACAACGCCATCTCAGCTGCCGAGAACAGAATGGGGAGATTCCTCCTTGTGTATAATGGTGAATACACACCACAGGAATGCCTTTCCATATACCGCAATCGGGACAGCATTGAGAAGGCATTCCGCATACTGAAGACCGATCTGGACATATTCCCCATGAGGGTCAGGAAGGAATCAACCATCAGGGGGATGCTGTTCATATTCTTCATATCGCTCATAATAAGGACGGCGCTCATGAGGGGAATGGTGTCATCAGGCCTGATGAACAGATACTCGCTGGAGAAATTGATTCTGGAACTGGAGAAGCTGCATGTTGTGGAAGATGCAAATGGAAGTATGAGCGAACTGGAAAGGACAAGAAAGCAGAAGGACATCCTCGAAGCACTTGAAAAGGTATCGTGGTGGTAAAAGCAGGGAGATCAGGATATTATCATTAATTTTTACTACTTCGATGTTTTTAATCAATATTAAAGGAGAGATAATCAAATATTAACTTAAAAGATTAACCGAATACTGTCAGGCTCTTTAAAATTATGGAGGATGTGCCCTAGTTCTATTGTTCACCACAACAATAAGTAATAAATAACTTCATAGAAAAATACTTTCTGAAATTACATCCCGATAAAAAATATCTCTGCATGTAAGAATATTTATTTAAATAGCAAAGATGCATAAATTATTTAAAGTGCCATAACTCTTGTGATCGTATGGGAGTAAATCTGGATCCTGTGCTGGTGAAACATAAGACAGCCATTAAAGATTTTTCCGGAAACATGGTTTCTGTGGATGCATACAACATGCTTTACCAATTCCTTAGCGGCATCAGACAACATGATGGCACACCACTTATGGATTCTTCAGGAAACATCACTTCACACCTGAGCGGATTATTCTATCGCACAGTGGCCCTCATGGAAGAGGGATTAAAGCCCGTGTATGTGTTTGATGGCAAACCTTCCCCCCTAAAACTCAGGACACTCCGGGAAAGGAGGCTCGCGAGGGAAAAAACTGAGATGGATCTGGAAACAGCAATTGCAGAACAGGATTTGGAAAGAATAGCTAGATTGAAAAGATCAATAAACAGGATCACAAGAGATATGATAGAGGAGGGTAAGTTTCTCCTAGAGGCCATGGGACTGCCCTTTGTTCAGGCCCCTTCCGAAGGAGAGGCTCAGGCCTCTGTAATGTCTGCAGAATCTCAGGTGCAGGCTGTCATCTCCCAGGATTATGACTGTATGCTATTCGGTGCAAGGAAGGTCTTGAGAAACTTCACCATATATGGAAAGAGGAGAGTCTCAAGCAGGAACATATATGTTTCAGTAGATCCTGAATACATTGATCTTCAGGAAAATCTTCAGAACATGGGCATAAGCAGGGAACAGCTCATAGATATGGCAATACTCATAGGAACGGACTTCAATGACGGTATCAGAGGTGTAGGTCCTAAAACAGCACTCACATATGTGAAAAAATATGGAAACATCCATGCTGTGATAAGGGAAAAGAAACTTGAAATTCCAGACCTTGACTTGGTGAGAGAAATATTCATGAAACCGGATGTAGTTCATGATCCAAAGGTTTCATTCAGCATGCCTGATGAGGATAAAATTATATCAATTCTGGTGGAAAAGCACAATTTCTCCGAGAACAGGGTAAGGCCATACATTGAAAAACTGAAATTGTTCATGGAAAAAGGAACCCAGTCCAGCCTGGATTCATTTTTCTGAACTGAGCTTCTCCAGCGGTTTCATGATCCTTGACAGTGATTCAACTACTGCATTCTTCACGTCCATTGGGTGAATCTGTCCCGTCCTGTAGAATTTTTCCAGTTCATTTCCAGAAGTGAAACTAACTGGCCCTCCTTTCTTCTCTGGCCTGTCAATAGTTATGGTTCCCTCATGGGGCAGGATGATCATTGTGGCCAGTTGCACGATAGGATTCCCTTCGGATTCGCCCTGAGGGCAGAATGCCCCTCTGATCTTCCTGGAAACATCTTCCGGCTTATCCGTGACCAGTATGGAACCATCGGGATCACTTTTCGACATCTTTGCAAAATTATCCATCCTTCCTGAACCCTTAAGACTTCCGATGAGAGGCGTGTGGAGTGATACAACCTTCTTCCTTCCCTGTTTCTCTGCAATATCCCTTGCAAGCATATGTGCATGCCTCTGATCCATTCCTCCCATTGCAATGTCAAGATCCATCATGAATATGTCATTTGCCTGCATTATGGGGTAGATATATTTGCTGAAGTCTGAATCTGCATCATTCTCAGTTCTTCCCATTATGGGAAGGGCCCGTTTAACCCTCTGAAGACTTGTTCCCTTGGCTGTCCTGATCAGGCTCTGCAGATAACCCTCCCTTGATATTAGATCCGAGGCCCAGAGGTATTTCACACTGGAATCCTTAAGAACGATTTCAAAAGAGCGTTTGAGCAATTCACCGCTCTCCCTTATTCTGCCTATATCTCCCCCCAGCTTGTCATTAATCAGTGCATGCCAGTCAGCAAGGAGTATTTCCATCTTCACACCTGCCTTAGCCAGTGCTCTGATCCTTTCTCCCGTAACCATCACCTGAGCAATATGTGGTATTCCGGAAGGTTCAAAACCAATATATCCCCTGCATCCAGGTTCAAGTGCATTGAAATCTTCCACCGTTATAATTTCCTGAAAAAGGTTCTGATCGATCTGGAGCATGATCCGCTTATAAAATCTAATCTATTAATCTTTGCATGCAGCCGCTGGAATAGGGACAGTTCATGCATCTTGCGGGATCGTCATGATTACGTGTGGGAAGACCGCTGGTTCTGGACATCTCATCCAGTCTTGAAAGTACAGCATTCTTCAGTGTGAGTGAATTTGCCACCCTGTATTTAGAATCAGTGTATGTCAGAACACCATACCTCACATACATACCGGGATACAATTCAGGAAGTATCAGGAAATAAACTCCCATCTGAATCATGTGGGACATCTTTGGGCCATCTGAAGCTTGCATTTCCCTGAACATCATCGGAATAACAGAATCTATAGTTCCTATGATCCTGTCCGGCGTTCCGGATATTCCGAATCTTTGTGAGTATATTGTTCTCCTCTCCATAAGCACATTTCCCATCATCAATGTTTCATCAGACATCTGTGTGTAGACATCCTCCCTGTTCCTTCTCAAAGATATCAGTGGAATCAAAAAAAAGAGAAACCTCAATTCATAAAACAAATTTAGTGCTGACATGTCAGAAGAAGATCAATGCGATCATGATCACTATGCCTATCACTGCTGCTATTATTGAGATCGAAATTTCAGAAGCTTTTTTTGAAGGCATTCTGCCATAACTTCCCGGTGGAGGCATCGATGTGTAACCATACTGGTTATATGGCATCGTTCCCCTCCTCTCCCTGAACCTTATGTCATTCCTTGAAAAAAACCATGAAACGTTGCAGAAGTTGAACTCTGCAATCTCACTGTCGCTAACAAACTGGTCAGGTCTGTTGGCCTGATTTTTTGATTCTGATCGATTCATATGACACCTCCTGATCCATATTTATCATACCTCTTCTCTGAAGATACATACAGTACACAAAAAACTTTATCTTTTCTTCCTTGAGATCACCCCAGACATCCTCCATCATAAACTCTTCCTGACTGAGATTCATGATGTTTCTTGCAACATCCTCTAGATCCTTTTCTGGTTCCTCCCTGTTCAGAACAGAAAGAATATTTTCAACAGTGCTTCCTGTTTGAAGCATATCGGGCCTCTTCCGCACAAACTGGGATCTTCCAGTTTCCCTCATCACTTCAATGAGCTCTACAAGCATAACCTTTCTTGTCTCATGATGGAATATAGGAGGGTGTATTTTCTCCCATTGAATCTTTTCCTCGTTATCAGACATAACTTCCGATGTTTCAACCAGTTCATCAGATTCTACTTCTTCATGAGCATTTTCTGTTTCAAAACTTCTTAAAAGTTCCTCCGACTGCATATGGACAATAAACCATGATCTCATGATGATGTATCCTGCCTCAGGCAGTGTGACATAACCAATTTTCACTAATTTTCCTATAATTCTTGAAAATTCAACAACATTGATCTTCCATGGATCGATGTCGTTGGAAATACATGCCTCCATTATTTCTTTGATCTTTCTGTCATCACTCTCTTCCGTGATGTCTATGTTTTCATAATACATGTAATTCAATCCGAGAACTGATGCCTGCGTTATGAGTGTTTTTTTGAGTTCGTAAAGCTCCCCATTGATCATGCCGCAACACCTTCCCCGACGTCAAAACTCTTGCTGAATATTTCTGTAGTATTTGTTTCCCTGTTCAAAGTAACGCCAAAAAGTGAGGATGCATATTTTGTAATGGCATTTTTCTGGGTTATCATAACTATCTGAGCATTGAGTGAATTTTCCTTTAGAAGTTTTCCCATGCTCTCTGCGTTGACTCCATCAAGGTACATATCTATTTCATCAAGGAAATACACAGGAGATGGCTTAATTCTCTGAATCGCAGAAATAAAAGAAAGGGCCACAAGGCTTTTCTCGCCTCCACTGAGTGAATTAAGCTTTGAGTAGATAGTTCCCTTTGGCCGGGCCTTTACCAAAAGCTCAGAATTGAGCGGATCTTCCTCGTTGGATAAGTATAGATTTACATCCCCTCCGTTAGTCAACCTCATGAATATTTTCTGCATTTCATCCTTAACTCGCATATAAAGATTCATAAGCGTGGATTTTTTCACATCCTCAAGTTCAGCCATGAGTTTCAGCAGGCTCTCTATTTCTCCATTCAGTGTTTCTATTTTACTCTTGAGTTCTTCAAGCCTCTGGACCTCTTTTTCCAGATCTGCAAGGGCCAGCTGATTCACCGGGCCAATTTCCCCAATCTTTCTTTCAAGTTCCTGAATTCGAATGGATATCTTCTGCACGCTTGAATAATCCTGCAGTATTTCTCCACCTATAGATGCCATTTCAGTCCTCAGGGATGAAATTTTTTCCTCATAACTCTGCAGCTTTATCCTTGCTGTCAGGATGGCTGTATCAATTGTGCCAACATCCCTTGCTATTTTTTCTTTCTCCATAGACAGTTTTGATACCTGTTCCTCAATTGATTTGATCTGGGCATAAATCTGAGTATTCTTTTGGTTAATCTGATTCTCCATCATAGAATATTTTTGGATTTCCTCATCCTTCTCCCTGATGATCGATAAAAGATTGTCAATGTCTTTCTTGAATTGCTCTATCTCATTATGAAGATCCTCATTCTCTTTTATGAGTTCTTTCTTTCTTAAGGTGAGAAGATTCTGGCTGGTAGAGATGCTTTCAATTGCCTTTCCTGTCTCAGACAGTTCACTGGTAATATTTTCCAGTTCTTTCTGCATCTCTGTCAGATCATTCTCCCCGTTTCCATTGTCACCAATTGTTTCGTAAAGTTCAGTTTTTTTCTTCGTCAATGATTCCAGGGATATTTTTGCCTGAGAAATCTGATTCCTTATCTCCTCAAGAATTAGTTCCTTTTCCTTTTTCTCGTTTTCAAATGTGTGAATATCTGCAGTGATTCCTGCAATCTTCTTTTCTGATTCGGCAACCCTGTTCTCAAGTTCCCCGAGCTGCCCCTTTCCCTCGCTGGATTCTCTGGACATTTCCATAAGTTCCGATTGGGTAGCATCACGCCTCTGTTTAATTTCCCTGAGGGTTGATTCTATTTCCTGCCTTGTCTGCCTGAGTGAGACCAGTTCGTCCTCCATTTTAATCAAGTCCTGTGGATTTCCCCTCCTCTCCCTTTTCTCAGTAAATCCTCCAGTTATGGCCCCTCCTGCATCGAAAATATCACCATCGAGGGTCACAATCCTGACCCCAGTCATGTATTTCTTTGCCATTTCCATAGAATCAACTGCTATGGTATCCTGGAAAGCAAACCATATGGCATTTTCATAAATGGCGTCATATTTCACATTCTGACTTACCAACCCAAGGCTCTTCCCTTCATTAAGAATAACTATTGCCTTTCCCCGGGCCCTTCCGCCTGCAAGTTTGTTTAATGGGAGAAATGTGAGTCTCCCCGCCTGCTTTGATTTCAGCAGTTCAATGCATTCCTGTGCCACATCCTCATTATCAACAACAATAGATTTCAACCTTGCACCTGCAGTTGCATCGATTGCTGTCTGGAATTTAGAATCGTAGGAAATCAGGTCTCCAAGTGCCCTGTGTATTCCAGATATGCTTCCCTTTGATTTTGCATCCATTATGATGGAAGCTGCTCTACTTATGTTTCCCTGTGAACCCAATTGTCCTCTGAGCTTCTCCACTTCCTTCAGTAGATACTCAATTCTTTCGTTCAGTTCTGTTCTCTTTTTCTCATATGATTCGATCTGTTTTCCTGATGTAAAATACTCTTCACTGAGTGTTTCCTTCCTGTTGTTTTTTTCACCGTCTCCGGATTTTATTTTGGAAATTTTCCATTTTGCTTCACTAATTCCGTATTTCTCGTTTGTAAGTGTTTCCTCCATGTTTCCTATCTTTCCGGTAAGAGAGGAAATTTCACCCGTTATAGAGTTTTCCTCCGTGTGCTTACTTGCCATGAATGATGTGAGTTTCTGAAGTTCATTTTCAGTCTCCTTCAGTTCTTTTGAAGCTTTCTGATACTGGCTCGATATAGATTTCTGAATTTCAATCTTCTGGGCAATCTGGGCTTTCATCACAGAATGCCTCTGCTTAAGACTGTCCTCCTTCTTCTTTTGTGATACGTAGTTTTCAGATATGCCCTTAAGTTCATTCTCAATCTGCTCTATCTTCTCTGAATTAGATTCAATTTTTCCCCTTCTTTCTGACATGGTATTTTTCTTGTTTGATGCATTGATATCGTTCCTGGCCCTTTCAAGTTTGAGAGAATCAAGTTTCTGCCTTATTTCTACAAGTTGATTCTTCATTTCGAGGCTGATGCCGTTCTCTATCTCTTCCTTTTTGTCTTTCAATTCCTTTTCCTGTAGATCTATTTCCTTTGTCTTGTTGGAAAATGATTCCTTCTTCGCATTATTCTCTTCAAGGCTCTGATTGTAACTGCTCATGTCAATTTCCATTGACCTGATCTGTATAGAGAGAGAAGTTTTCCTGAGATTCTTTATTTCTTCCTCGATGGAATTCCTTATTTTTAGTTTCTCAGCCTCCTTTCTGAGGTTTTCTGTATTGGAACTGATCTCATTTTCGAGCATCCTTGCGGCTGAAAGGTTTGATTCTATTTCACCTATCTTTTCCTTTGCGGCATCGATCTTGATGTTATATGACTCTATGCCACCTATTGATTCAAGTAATTTCCTTCTTTCATTACCTGTTCTATCAATGAATTCGTTTATATCACCCTGAAGCACAAAACTATACGAATCGAGTTGAATTCCCACATCATCAAGAAATTTCTCGATATCAGAATGCTTTGCCTTCCTGTCGTTCAGATAGTATGTGCTTTTTATCTCCCCATTGTTCTCCTCTATTGTTCTTGCTATCTCGACTTTCTGGAAGTTGTCCCCATCAAAATCTTCTACAAAAACTGCCTTTACATATGCTGAATTTGATCTTCTTACTCCGTCTTTTGATGTGTGAATAAGATCATCCAGTTTGTCCGCCCTTACAGTCTTTGAAGATCTGGTGCCAAGCACAAAAAGGAGAGCATCGCCTATATTACTCTTTCCGCTTCCATTGGGGCCTCCTATCATGGTGAGTCCAGGTCGCATATCGAGTATTGTGCCCTTGGGGCCAAATGACTTGAAATTCCTGATTTCCATACGGTATAATCTCAATTTCACTCACCGTCAGACATATGTATGATATGTGTTAGGTATTATTTAAATTTATGTTGGTCCATTTACATCAGACTCGAATATTGAAGTCCTTAGATCTTGATTTTCACCTGAATTCATGTTTTTGACTTTGTTCACTATATTGAAAGCCTCTCCTAAAAGGATTCCGGAGGTGAACGAGAGAAGGAGTTCTGTGTAGAATATTCCATCAATGTTTGTGGGGTATTCAAGTTCCATAAATATTCTTGCAATAAGTGACACCAGCCATATGATCAGAATTATAGGGTTGCTTTTGTACATTATGTTTGGGCCCTGCTTATACACGGATGATAGTTTGCCGAATCTGTCACCGAAAAAAATACCAGGTATGAATGCTATTGCAACTGTCAGCATGTATAAATAATTTTCATAAAGTGAAAACGCAAGAATTACAGTCAATACAATATATATAATGGGCCTTTTCAATAATCTTGATTGAGAGTATTTCCTGCCATTTACCCCATTCATAAGGAATCGGAACATAACAAATGCTACAATGATAAGGAAAAAGTAATTTGAATATGATGGGGGGCCAGTAGGAGATGATTGAGAAGCAGTGGAATATATGAACGGTATCATAACCCATTAGATTTGAAATGTATAAAAAGTTAGCGAAACACATTAACAATTCATCCTTCTATGTATCAATTCCATACAATTCAGCTGACAACAATCAAGACTTCAAAAATAGTTAAAAAATACTAAGTAAACTATGATAAATCCAGTACAAAGTCTGTGACAGTTGGAGCCATTGCTGTAGCTGAATATTGATGTGCTCCCTTTCAGGTTATCAAAGAATGATTCCCATTCCATCTCTGTTTCTGAATCACAGAGCTTGCATGAAAGTATCTTCCTTCTGAATCTATGCCTATGCATACATACAGTGCTCTGTTTCCATATCTTCCATCCTCTCTTGTCTTGAAGTATGTTGCATCTATGTAGATGAATTTCATGGGCCTGTCTATCTTCCTCTCAAGGAATGATTTCACACTTGCATCCAGTTCAGATGCAAGTGTTGAGACATATGATGCTGATATATTCTCAACACCAAGGGATTCAACAACATTCATGACATTTCTTGTGGAGACACCCTGTATGTATGATTCAAGTATAACAGAATCAGGGGCCTTCTCAACCCTTGAATATCTCTCAAACACTTTGGTTTCGAAAGGGAACTCTCTTATCTGTGGTTTCTTAAGTTCCAGTTCCCCTTCAGTGGTCTTAAGTTTTCTGGATCTTGAACCATTTCTATATCCCTTCCTCTCTTCTGATCTTTCATATGGAAGAGATGATACCTGTATTCTTGCCTCAATTAATGATTGGATTGAAAGTTATTTTTCAGCTTCTAGAGTACCGTGATTCATTAGGTCGAAGCGAAGATTGTTGTGTTTGTAAATTCTAAATTTACTGAAACCATAGCTCTTCAATTTGTTTATTAAATAGTCAAGATTTTTATTTTCAGAATTGAGAAGATAGGGGGGAATATTCTATTCTAATTTTTTGGAATTTTTTAATAGAAACGTCTTCAATTACAGAAAACTCTGAACCTTTTATATCAAGGTCTAAAAGATAAGGATCTGCTATACTGAACTCATTTATGATTGTTGAAATGCTTTTTGACTCAATCTTAACAGTCTTAAATTCCCCATTCTTATATATAGATGAGCCTCCACTGTCGTTTGGATTCATAGGAAAATCTATGGTTCCATCAATCCCTATAGCGTAATTTCTCAAAACTATATCTTCTGAAAGTTTGGGGTTCAATTTTATATTGTCTAAAGCCTGTGCATAAGAAATCGGGTCTGGCTCAAAACCATAAACTCTGGCCCCGTAATAAGAAAAGAAAAGTGGCGTATCTCCAATATAGGCTCCTGCCGTTACAACAACCTTGTTTCCTAAATCTAGACCAGAAAAATGAATTTGACTAAGGAAAGTTTCATCTAAAAGTCTAGCTTTATTAATTTTAAATTTTATTCCCTGGTGTGTCTCGACTATTCCATTTTGATAATCAAGTTTCCATTGGTACTCTCCATGACCAAACCTTATCCCATTCTCCAAAGCGAAGAGAACCATACCTAAAACACTTCTTTTTGTATCTATATCGAAAGGAATTGAGTATCCATTACTAAGGTTTACCAAACCCTTTTTACGAATAATAACAGATATAGGATTTTCTATAGTGTTTCGATCACCTTCTAACGTTGGTTTTCTAAATCTTAAATACAAACTTATTAGACGTGCTATTTTATAACCCAATTCATACACACCTTTGTTTTATGCATCTTTATGAGTCTTGCACTCTTTAATCTTTTTCTTTTGATTCTTTATTATATCAGCAACATCAAAGAACTGGAATATTGTGATAATTATATTATAGAAGAGAAGAGAGATAAAAAGTACATGTTCAAGCATTCCAGTTAATTTCACGACTGTTTTTCATACTTGACGACCCTTTTTGCCTTCATCTTCTTGTCAGGGCAAGGGTATTCTCTCGCACTTCAAATAAAAAAGAAAAAATAAAAAAATTATTTTCTTCTAAAGAATGCAACAAGTCCAACAACTGCAATCACTGCAACTATAGCACCTGTTATTCCATATAGCTCTGTCTGTGACAACCCTGCAGCAGGTAAAGCGGTGAATGTGACATTCTTTGCTATATTTGCACCATTCACAGATATTGAGCCTGAAGAAACAGAATATCCGGAAACGTTTGAAACAGTGTATGAATAGGTACCGTTAACTGCATCGAATGTTATAGTTGTTCCATTGGAACCGGAAGTTGCCCCATTAAAAGTCATGCTCCAGTGTGTTCCTGACGGCAAACCGGATTCTGTGAAAGTAACAGTATACTTGACTTCTGTATTGGATAATGATGAGTTTCCTTCAGGTATGTTTGTGCTGGTCACAACTGCATTAAAACTTCCTGTTGAATTTGTCACGTTTTCGTTGACAAGTATCCCTGAATACATTTCATAGTAAATATTGGCTGCCGTCCCATTTACTGCAATATACAAATCATCTGTAAGAAATATTCCCGCGGGGGTTGCGACTTTCACAGATGTGGAGATGTCTTTGCTGCTAAATCCAAGAAGCGACCCATTATTCATCTGTGAAATCAATCCTCTGCCGAGCCACATACTGAAATTGTTCCAGTGATCATAAATTGTCGTGTTTTGAATATTGGATCCGGTATTCTGTGTTATTATCTGTTGTAATTCAGCAGTGTCATTGTTCATATTGACTGAGATCACTTTTTCTGTTAAATTAACAGTTGTGGACTTGCCCTTATAAACCCCTGTTAGGGTGTAATTTGCATATGCACCCACAAAAGCCCATACGGGTGGCTGTGTTAATGTGGGACTGAAAGTTATGGAATTAGAAGTGCTTGAATTATCCACGATCACGTTTCCGCTTTGGGGTGTGACAGAATATCCTGCAATGGGTTGAACATTGAATCCGTATGTTCCATTAGGCTCGAGAAAAGATATTGTACTGTTAGTTGATGATTTTAATGTTCCGTTAAGTTCCACGGCCCAGGGGGTGGAAGTGGGCAATCCCGATTCTTTGAATGTTACTGTGTACTCAGAAATCGGAGTAGTTGAAATAATATATACCATTCCTGAGTATGAATCTGTAACATACACATATCCGTTAGATGAATCGAACGCGACTGCATATGGCTCTATGCCCACAGATATTGACTTAACTACACTATTCGTGGTGTCGTTGATGACGGATACATTGGAAGATCCATAATTGGCAACATACACGTATCCGTTGGATGGGTCATATACTACAGCCTGTGGATATGCTCCCACAGGTATTGTCTTCACCACGGTGTTCGTGTTGCCATTGATAACGGATACATTGCTAGAAGCATAATTTGCAACGTATACATACCCATTAGATTGGTCAAATGCAATTCCTTCAGGTCCATTTCCAACAGGTATTGACTTAACTACGGTGTTCGTGGTGCCGTTGATGATGGATACATTTTGAGATAAAGTATTGGCAACATACACGTATCCATTGAATGAATCGAATGCAATTCCTTCAGGCCCATTTCCCACAGGTATTGTCTTCACCACGGTGTTCGTGGTGCCGTTGATGATGGAAATAGAGTTGCCAGCCCCATTGGCAACATACACGTATCCGTTGGACAAGTCAAAAGCAATTCCATCAGGTGAAGTTCCCTTACCCACCGGTATTGTCTTAACTACGGTGTTCGTGGTGCCGTTGATGAGGGATACATTGCCAAAGTATTCATAACTGGTAACATAAACATTCCCGCTTGAAGAATTGACTGCAATTCCTGTTGGTGCATCCGATACAGGTATTGTCTTGATAATACTGTTGTTAGAACCATCTATGACTGTTGTGTTATTAGTGCCAAAATCTGCAACATACAAATTACCATTGTTTGAATCGTATGATACTCCAAATGGCTCGATTTTACTTTGGTTGGAATTCAAATAGTTTCCGTTAATCAGCTGATTGTTTGCAAGATCAAGTGTGTATTTCACATATCCTGTATTATTGCCAATGTTCTGAACTGCTGGACCATTTTTCTTCACAAGTGAATTCACGAACGTTGATCCTCCGGGAATCTTCACATAGTTTGCAGAACTCTGCGGCATCAGGCTAGATACATTGTTATTCATGGAATTTGATGCAAATGTTGCGGACTGAAATACAGAGAACATGAAAAACGTCATAATAGCCACTACAGCTATCGCTTTCCAATTTATTTTTTTAAGTTCCATTGGTAACGTCATGCAAAACACAGTATATAATAAAATACTGTAAATTTAGTGTGATTTTTTGCCATGAACTTATTGGATAATGTTTAAATCCTAAACTTTGCATATTTAGGCATAAATGGGTGTTTCTATATTTTTCATGAAGTTTCCCTGCTCTCCGGGTCGCCCCTTTAGATCATTTTCTCCCTAATTTTTGTCATCTACAGCTTCTTCATTCCATGGAATATTTATCAGATATGAGCGGGAAGACCTCTTGACTTGGCAAGGGGATGAAAGTGAACAAAACTTATTATCCTTCAAAGGACATTGCGATTTCCGCTGGCAGACGGTAGTGAAAGAGGGCGGATCGCATATTGCTTCATGCGTGCCTGTATCCGTAAAGTCATATGCCTTACATGGGGGACAGAGTACCTTCGGGCCGAGGGGAATTCAAGCCCATGGAGATTCCGCCAGCAACCTTTGAAGAGGGAAGCTCCCTGCGAAAGCTGGGAGAGGGAGGTCACAGCTTTCGATCTGAACCCTTTATGATCTTTGTGTTCTTCATGAAGAGCGTGAAAATTAAGGACACAATGAGGAAAACCATTCCAGTAATGAAAATGTAACTGAACGCAGTGTGATCAGGGAAGGACTTAAAAATGGGCTGATGAATAGAGTTCACCCCTGTGACTATGCTGATCTCATACATTGTCTCAAAAACACCACTGATGGCAGGGGCAAGTGCGGCACCGATATTCCTGAAAACCACATTCATTCCCGTGGAAGCACCTGCTTCTGCATTTGGGGTTGAGACAAGAAGTATATTGATCATCCCGACGAATATGAATGACAGTCCAATTCCCAGAATGGTAGCGTCCTCAGCTATTTGCATCTGGCTACTCCTGAAATATAAGAGTCCGATGTAGGAAATGAACAGCACAATGCTGCCAATCTCTATGGACACCTTTGGTCCGCGTCTCTTTGTAATTACAGCAGCAACGGGGGCCACGATCATAGAGGCAAGTGCAGATGGGAGCATGGTGAGACCTGCATTGAAAACACTCAACTGGAATCCTGCAGGGCTTGGGTCCTCAAGTAGTGGTGGAATACTGTAGAATAAAAAGAACATTGCTGCCATGGCAAAGAGTCCGGTGAAATTAGCAAGAAACACATTCCTGATTTTCATCAGTTTCATGCTGATGAACGGTTCTTTTGCATTTAATTCCACCAGTACGAAAAGTGAAAGAAGGATGACTGAAAGTAGGAAACACATCTCAATTGCATAACTTCTCCATCCCCATGATTGTCCTTCTGACAGCCCAAGAATCAGGAATATAACTCCTGAAGCAAGGAGAATAATACCGGGAAAATCTATTGATGCTTTGTTTCTCTGCCCGCTGTCCTGGAGGAAAATGTAAGAAGCGATAAACAGCCCAAAGGCTACGGGAATTGCAGAATGGTAAGAATATTGCCAAGCATAATTCTGGGTGATCCATGCGCCAAGGACAAGCCCAAGAGCGGCACCGCCTGTGAACGTTGAACTTAGGATGCCCTGAGCAAGTGGCAGTTCTTCCTTTGGAACCCTGTCATTTAAAAGCGCAAATGCCACAGGAAACATTCCCATTCCAAGTCCTTGAACGGCCCTTATGAATATGAATTCTTCAAGAGATGTGGCGAAACCGCCAAAGAATATAGCGATCGCGTATATGAGGGAAAGCAGGAGGAAAATTTTCCTCTTTCCATACATATCCGCAAGCCTTCCGAATACTGCTGCTGATACAGTTCCCGAAATAATATAGGCAGTTATGACCCATGAAAGGGAATCATAACTTGACTTGAAATCAGATTTCAGAATTGGCAGGGCTGGCATGATCATTGTCTCAACATAATTTACCAGAATACCCATAATTGCCATAATAATGATAGTAACTGTCGCATGACTTGATAGTCTTCTTTCTTTTTCCACTTTTCCTCAATTTTATTTATTATTTAGAACTTCGCAAAAAAATTTAGAAAACAAAGAGAACAGTTTTTTTCAGATAGTAGATATACAGATATTGATTTTTAGATTTTGTTCTTCTTTATCATTTCCAGCCTTATTATTGATTTTTCTTTCATATACTGTAGCAAAATATAATAATCAAACCAACACTGCTTGCTTTTCTTGTCATCTTGTGAAATCATTAACTACGACGCTTTTCTGGGCCATTTTTCCGAATTGAGGAAATTCTTATCTATATCATTGTCTATAGCACACCATGGTTGCTTCAGGTGAACAAAAGGATGATGTTTCAATAGAAGAACTGATTGAAGACGAATTGAAAAAGATTGAATCTCTGGTTGAAACAGAACTGAAAGAAAGACTTGATATTATGCTCAGGCGGGCACTGATGCCTGATATTGACAGACTGAAGCTAACACTCCTGGAGTCAAAGCAACTGTATAACACTGTACAAAATGAATTTGTGAATGAAAATGAAAACAGGCTGGAAAATATTGCTTCCTCCATTTCAAAAATAGGAAATTTGAGAAACAGTCTTGATACCGCTGTCAGGGATGCATATTCAAAAATTGGTGGTGCAGACAGATCCCTGATGGATTGGATAACATATGTCAAGTTCAACACAGCCAATATTCTGGAAAAAATTATGGCCCATGCAATTCAGGCATTGAAGAAATTTGCAAAAGATTCTGGTGTTTCTTCATACGGCATCAGTTTTGGATATTATGATCTCAGCGTGACATTGAATTTCAACGTCAAGTAACAGGGCACATACAAAATAATTTAAGCCATAATCAATGTGGTATTTATCGTTCGTGAGCGGGAAGGCCCCTTGACCCGACAAGGGAATGAAAGCGAACAAAAATTTGATATATTATATTATAATCTATTATACAGTGTTCAGAACTATTAAATTGAAGCTCCCCTACGATTCTTCCCTTCTTGAAACAGGAAGGCAGTTCAGGGAAGCATGCCAGATGGTTCTGGACTATGGTTTTGCAGAGAAGACATATAACAAGAACAAGCTCAACAGGGCAACGTATGAAGATGTCAGGAAAACAATACCAACACTGCCCTCCGCTCTGGTACAGACAGCAAGGGATACGGCATCGGAATCGTTGAAGCAAACAAAACTAAAAAAGAAGATACACAGGAAATCATACACACTAAGATACGATAAGAGAACATTCAGGTTCTATCCCGATTCCAATACAATATCCCTAACCACAGTGAAGGGAAGGCTTGTGTTCCCAGTTGCGCAGTCTCCGTTAATAGACAAATATAGAGGCAAATATACAAATGCGCAGGTCTCAATCGATGTGAAACAGAGAAGAATGTTTGTAATGGTTCAGGTAGAGGTAGATAAAGAGGTAGAGAATAAAGCAGAAGTCAAAGACGTAAAAGTGGTGGGAATAGACAGAGGAATAAAGAATATAGCAGTGTTGTCAAACAACAAGTTCTTCAACACAGGGCACCTCAAGGATGTTAAGGGAAGATACAGATACAACAGGAAGAGATTGCAGCATGCAGGCACTCGTGCCGCTCATCGTAAATTAAAAGAATTGATCGGAAGAGAGAGACGGTTCGTGCAGGATACAAACCATGTGATTTCAAGGCAGATTGTAAATCTTCCATTTGATGTGATTGCACTTGAGGATTTAGGCATCGCAAGCATGAAAACAAAAGGCAATGGAAGGAGATTCAACCACAAACTCGGTTCATGGTCTCCATACCAGTTAGAGCAGTTCATTGAGTACAAGGCAGAAGATTTAGGCAAATCTGTCATATATGTCGATCCTAAATATACATCACAAACCTGTGCGAAATGTGGATACATTGAAAAGAACAATCGAAAAGGATCAATATTCCACTGCAAGAATTGCAATTTCCAACTTCATGCGGATCTGAATGCCTCAAGAAACATTGAAGTACTCGGTAAATCTGAGTACTTCAGGCTGTTGTCAACCAGCCAATCGTTGCGGTTCGATGAATCCATGCCTACGGGCATGAGGGAGACCAGCAGCAAGCCCCTTCCGTCAGGGAGGGGTAGTTGACGCCTAAAAAAACTGAAACGGAAAATTACAGGCAGGTTTCTGTGTCAGAATTTTTTGAGAAAAATCGGCACATGCTTGGTTTTGATTCGCTTCAAAAATCACTTTTCATGATAGTGAAGGAGGCTGTCGATAATTCCCTGGACGCTTGCGAGGAGAGTGGCACAACTCCTGAAATTTCTGTTGAAATAAGTATATTGAAAGAAGATCTTTTTGAGGTGAAAGTTCTTGACAATGGCCCCGGCATTGAGAGATCCATAGTTCCAAAAGTGTTTGGCCAGCTCCTCTATGGATCAAGATTCCATGTACTCAAACAGTCCAGGGGTCAGCAGGGAATAGGAATAACTGCAGCCATACTGTACGGGCAGAGCACCTCTGGCGAACCAAGCATCATAACCACACGAAGAAAGGTGGATTCAGTTGCATACAGGTTTGTGCTTGGTATAGATATAAAAAATAATGTTGCTAAGGTTCACAGCGAGGACCCAATAATCTGGCCCCATGAATCAGGAACAGAAATATGCATAAAGGCCAGAGGGAGATATGTGACCGGAAGGCAATCAATATTTGAATACCTGAAAGAGCTTGCAGTGGTTAACCCCAATGCGAAGATATCATTCACAGATCCAGAAGGGAAGAAATACATATTTGAAAAAACCATTGATGAGCCTTCGAAGCCACCAAAAGCAACTAAACCACACCCTTATGGTGTTGAGATAGGGGATATAATTGGAATATGTGCAGACAGCAGTGAAGACAGTATGGAAAATCTACTGATATCTGCATTCTCAAGAATAAGCAGGGCAACTTCACTGGAGATACTTGAAAAATCAGGAATTGATCCCGGAGCATCTCCACACTCCATAGATAAGGTAAAGGCAGAGAGCATCATAAAAGGCATAAATGATACAAAGCTCATGCCTCCTTCTGCTGAATCACTTTCACCAATCTCTGAGAAATTTATCAGAACAGGAATGCTTTCCGTATACGGGGAACATAAGCCATCATTTTATGGCAGGCCCGTGACCGGGAAGGTTGCCATATACAAGGGAAATCCATTTTCTGTTGAGACGGGAATGGTTTTTGGGGGTGCCCTTCCTGCTGATCAGCCCATACTTGTTTTGAGATATGCAAATAAGGTTCCATTGCTCTTCCATCCCGGTTCATGTGCAATTACCAAAGCCATAAGCGAAACGGACTGGAGGCAGTTTGGATTTGAACAGAAACAGGGAAAGGGAGTTCCATACGGTCCCGCAATCATAATGGTTCATGTTTTTGGCCCCAGGCTTCCATACACCTCTGAATCCAAAGAGGCCATTGCACCTGTGGACGAGATTACAGATGCAATAAAATATGCCATAAAGATGGAACTGAAGCAGTTGAGGAGATTCAACAGCAGGGCGGAAAAAAACAAGAAGATGGGTGAAAAATTCAATCTAGTCAGCACAGTCATACCGGAAATCGCCAGGAAGAGCAGTGAAATACTGTCCATGGAAATACCCGACTGCAGGGTTGTCATAAGCAAGATTGCAAACGTGGTGTTCGTGAGGGAAACATTCGTGGAGAGGGATGGAAACAAACATTCTGTAACTGAGGTAATAAATTACACTATGAATCCCATATCCATGAACCTGAAGATCGTGTTCAGGAACGGTGAAGTGGATAAGAAGATCGAGAATCTTGGAATGTCAGAGAAATTTGTGTACGAGCATACAGAACCATTGAATGTGAGCGACGAAGCAGAATACTATTTCACTGGAATTAATCCTGTGCTGGTACAGGGTGCTGATGAGCTCCCGTCGGACTGGGGACTCAAGGGGGTTGAAGCATATGAATCAGAGGAATGATACAGAGGAATACCTGAAGAAACTTGTAAAATTGGTATATGATCAGATAAGTAAGGGGGATGTTCCTGAGATAAGTATAAAGTCAAGAACAAAGGAGAATATTGTTCTGGACTCACTCCTCGGGGTATGGAAATACGGTGACCAGGAGGTTAAGAGGAATGCAAGGAAGATGGACGGTGCACAGTTTCTGGCAAAATCGCTTTATTCCATACAGTTCATTCTGGATATGCTGAAAGAATCCAAATCATCCACACTCAGGGAAATGTACTATATATCTGAAGGATGGAAGGATTACAAGTTTGAGTCGCAGGATGAATCCAATCTGCTTGTGGAAGACATGGAAGTAATAACGGAACTAATGAGAGAAGATTTCCATCTCCGCCCCGAAGAGAACGGTGCAAGCATAATCGGGAACATAACCATAGAGGAGAAGAACAGGAAGGGTGAATTCAAGAGGATCAACTGCAGGGATGACGTGGGAGATTCAGGGTACACAATTCCATATAACGTAGAAGAAGAGAAGCTTCACCTAATCTCCCAGGATGCAGACATGATACTTGCAATGGAAACAGGAGGTATGTTTGACAGGCTTGTGGAGAACAGGTTTGATGAAGATTTCAGGGCAGTGCTTGTTCACCTGAAGGGCCAGCCGGCAAGGAGCACGAGAAGGCTCCTCAAAAGAATGAATGAGGAGATGCATCTTCCTGTGTATGTATTCACGGACGGAGACCCATGGTCATTCAGGATATATGCATCCATTGCGTACGGTGCAATCAAGACTGCACACATCTCACACTGGCTTGCAGTTCCAACAGCGGAATACCTGGGCATAACTGCATCGGATATCCTGTCATATGATCTTCCGACAGATGTTCTTACAGACAAAGATATTGCAGCCCTGAACTCGGAACTCCAGGATCCAAGATTTAACACAGAGTTCTGGAGATCAGAGATTGAAACCATGCTGAAGATCGGGAAGAAGGCTGAACAGCAGGCACTGGCAAAATATGGTCTCAATTTTGTCACTGACACATATCTTCCTGAGAAGCTGAATTTCAGGTCATAGGTGGTAATTTGCGTAATAGGATCAGGGTGAAGGTGTTCCAGATGCAATCCTCAGATATCCTTAAGGAGAATCTTGAATGGATTCTTGAAAGCATCAGGAGCGCGGGAAAGAATGCTGATGTGTGTGTGTTTCCAGAATATTCCATGCTGCACCCTGATTATTCTATGAAAGATCAGTATATTTCAAGCGCACAGAAAACAGAAGGAAACTTTATCAGTTCCATTTCTGCCCAGTGCAGGGAATCAGGTGTTGGGGCCATTGTGAATTTTATTGAAAAATCCTATGGAAAGCCCTTAAATACGTCCCTTTCCATAAACAGCATGGGAATCATCAATGGCCGCTATTCAAAGACACATCTCTTTGATGCTGGAAACTACAATGAATCTTCCATTCATTCACCGGGGGATACTATACCTGAACCTTTTGGAGTTTCAGGCATTGCTTCAGGAATCGAAATATGTTATGACAT
>JAKAWU010000062.1 GCA_021816965.1 Thermoplasmata archaeon
ATGGTATCAATGCCATGAAAATCCTGGGAATAGAAAATATGAATTAGCACCCTGAACCTGAATTGCATTTCAAACCGGAATAGGGCCACTGGGAAGTGCCAATAAAAATAAACCATGTAAAGTCACGAGTTAAGTATATATACATTCATATATTATATTAATATAAGGGTTAAGAAGATGAATCGAACAATTCTGTTTGCAGTTGTAATATCTGTTGTTATTATATCAACTTCTTTCGTATATTACGAACATAATCAATCAAATTCGAGCACAAATGTTGCGCCACATCAAACACTGAATCAAATGGTAAGAAATCAGACCCAAACCATGTTATTGTACAATTTTTACAGCAGCCACGAGTACAACAATGTTAATGTCAATATATCAAGTTTGACTAATAGCGTAATGAACAGATTCTATGTTCTGGAAAATAATTCAAGTTTCAAACATTACTATACAAATTATTCTTATGCTTTTAGCGTTGGTGCTGTTTTTGATTTCAACACTTCTCAATTCAATTCTTCAGATCCTATAGGATTGAACCTTGACTGTTTTTACTTCACCTTCCCTGGAATATTAAACAGCAGCAATTCAAATAACATAAAGCCCTGTTATTTAGGTTCTGTATCATTCTCAATTAATGTCGGTACTGGTGTGATTTCTGGTCCGCAAGTTTCAGTTCAAAGGATTAAATATTATGGATATCTTTAACATTCTGGGGGTAACCTCAATCCTCCTTTCACCAGATATATGATCGTGTCTCTGTATTCCTGAGACTTGAACCCATATGATCACTTGAATGCTGTTCTGAACTTGTTGTTGAGTCCCTCAACAACGGCAGAATTTATTCCTGATCCTATTGCTTCCAGTATACCATCTATGTGCCTCTTCATGGGTTTTCCAAGCTTTATGATATCCGGCATACGTGATCTGGATGCCCAGGATATCCATTTCCTCAGATATTCCTCAGCAATGGAAGCATTCACCTGCCATAATCTTTGAAGTGGAATCTTGAAATGATAGGCATGTGATGTCTGTAAATCAAGAGATTTTACAGACATGAGGCGATCCCTTTCCTTCTGTGACAGATCAGAATAATTCTTCAGCCAGTGGAATCTTGTATGTTTCAATATCTCATTTTCTCTTGCTTCCTTTCTTCTGATCTTATCAAGTGTTTCATTCATCATCTTTATGACGTGAAAATGATCAAAGACTATGGATGAATCATGGAAATACTTCTTTGCTCCAGATATGTATCGGAAGTTCCATTAAAAATTTGAAGAGAATCTTCACATAAATAGCGAGATTTATGGCTTTTTTCGCATAGATTCCAGTTTTTTCCTGGTGGATACGCTTACACCCTTAACTCCCGGTTTTTAGGTACATGATCTAACCCGAATCTTTGTGAGACAACCCGTAATACATATTTTCCCGGATAGAAGCATGTAAATAGTATATACCTATTTACGTATACATTGAATACATATCTGAGAAAGAAGACGATCAATGGCAGGGATTATTTCTATGAGATGACACCCTACTGAGACAAGAAGGAAAAGAAGATCAGGTACCACAGTAAATACATCGGGGTGCAGAAGGAAAATGGCATTGAAAAGAGGCGATCACATCTTCCAAGGAATATTTTCACTTACGGTCCGTTGATACCGGTACTGAGGATCATGAAGGAGATGGGCATTGAAAGCATCCTTGATTCCCTCTTCAATGTTGAGGAGAGAAACGCCATCATTGTACTTGCTGCTGCCCGGGCAATAAGATCGCTCCCGATGGATCTCGTGCACACATGGTACGATGGGACATATCTCGTGAAGGAATATCCATGTGATGTTTCTTCACAGCATATATCACGCCTTCTCGAGGATGTTGGCAACACGAGCATCCCTGACATGTTCTTCTCAGCATTCTCATCGCGGATGAAACATGAATCATCCCTTCTTTATGACATAACAACCATTGCATCATATTCCGGTCACAGCATGTTCGAATTCGGTCATGCAAAGGATCACGGAGATCTTCCGGAGATCAACCTTTCCCTTGTCATGGAGAGGCGGAGGTCTTTGCCTATCCTTTTTGAGATATACCCGGGAAGCATCGTGGACGTTTCCACGCTTGCAATAACACTGGAAAGGATCAGGAATCTTGTCCCTGCTGTGATCATCATCCTCGATCGCGGCTTCTTCTCCCTGGAGAACCTCAGGCTCCTGCATAAGCATGGATACATAGTCGCTGCAACATACTCAAGAAAGGAGGTGAAGCATGTTTTCTCTGCCAATATGAAAAAGATGGATTCTGCGGATAACACGATCATGTACAACGACAAGCCCATATTCGCGATGCATGTGGATTTTTCCATTGGCGATCTTTCCCTGGAGGGATACCTTTACCATGACATGGATCTGGAGGCAAGGGAAAGATCAGGTTTCTACCGGCATCTCAGAGATTCCATGGATATCATAGAGAAGACGGAACCAAAGGAGAAAAGGCCTGCCCAGATCGCACAGGTCCGATCCATATGTGGAGAATATCACAGATACATAAGAGTGACAGCAAAGGATGGAAAGTATCATGCATATGCAAGAAACAACGCCATATCACGGAGAGAGAATCGCATGGGTCGTTTCATGCTTGTGTATAATGGCGAATACACTCCCACTGAATGCCTTGATCTTTATCGCGGCAAGGATCAGGTGAAGAAGGCCTTCGAGATCCTGAAAACGGGTCTGGACATATTTCACCTGAGGGAGAGAAAACCATCCACTGTCCGGGGGCTGATCTTCATCCTATTCATCTCGCTGATCGTTCGATTGTCCATGAGAAGAATATTATCTGAATCAGGGCTCAACAGGAAATATTCAATGGACAAGGTGTTCCTTGAACTGGAGAAACTGCAGATGATGGAGATAGACGGTAAAATGGTCGAGAGGGAGAGGACCAAAAAACAGAAAGAAATCCTGGAGGCTCTTCAGTCAGTTACATGTACCTAAATCTGCGGAGTTCAGGTAATTATCATTTATCATACAGTATATATATGTAAGATAACATACAGTATCGTATGACAAAACTTGTAAGTATACGTGTGGATGAAAAAACATTGGCAGAAGCCAAGAGATTGAAAATAAATTTCTCTGAGGTAATGAGGGAGTCATTGAAGAATGAGATTGAGAGAAGAAACGATAAAGACTTATTAGAAAGCATTTCTAAGATACATAAAATACTAAAGAAAGTTGATATTAACCAGATTCTTAGTGATTTAAGAGAAGACCGGGATCAAAGGTGATAGAGTGGTTTCAAATTATGTTTTGGATTCGAGTTCACTCTTCACCCTATTCTTCATGGATTCGGAAGAAAATGTGCGTAAAATTCTTAAAGATTCCTATGTGTTGGACCTGACCGGTTACGAGATTGGTAGCATATTAACAAAGGGAAATGATGGTCATATAAGAGGACTCGAAAGGGATCTTATATTAGATTTGACAAAAGAAATCGAGAAAGTAATTGCCAATATTGGAGTGATCAGACTCGAGACTTTGGATATCGCAGAGATAATGAAACTTTCACTATCCACGGGACTCACTTTTTATGATGCATCGTATATTTTTTACTGCAAAATTCATCAAATGGCTTTGTTGACCGATGATAAGGAAATGTATAGAGAAGCTGTGAAGCTGGGTTTGGAAGTCAAGAAAGTTGAAGAGTTTTTCAATTGAGGCGGATGCAGTTCTAGAGTCACAGATAGCCAACCAGGAAAAGACAAAGCTTTGCCTGTTTAGGCATCCACTTGAGTCAACAACCCCTCCCTGACGGAAGGGACTTACTGTCTGGACAAGTGCGGACAGAAGCGTTGGTATTGCTTTCCTGACATTTTCATATGTCGACCTGTTAAACTTGTTCTTGTTGAATGTGCGTGCAGAAAAGCCGTAGTTCAGAACCTTCTTGCATGCTTCCCTGTATCTCTCTCCCGTCTTTAGAAGCGATTTGTCATAGGGAAGTTTCAGTTTAATAGTCATGAACATTGTTTGATAGATCACCAATACAATATAATGAATTTCTGTTCGCTTTCATCCCCTTGCCAAGTCAAGGGGCCTTCCTGCTCAAATCTGATAAATACACAACTCCCTAAATATCCTCTGTAGAGATTTTCTAAGAGTTCCACAAAGCATGTTAATTATTATATCAGTACTGTCTATTATTAACTTTAGAGAATTTCTAATACCCTCCCAAAAAAAATAGTAACATTAATTCATGAAAATGCATGTTACTGTATGAGTAGCCCGTTTGATCATGCATTTAGAGAGAAATACAACTCAATGAAGATTAATGATCCATTAGTATTCATCAAGAATGCCATAGACTGGGATGCATTCACAGCATTATTGAAGGATCTGTATAGAAATAACACAGATAATTCCTGAATGCCTGTAAAAACAATGTAAAATTATTGTTTTTACGATCATCTGAGCAGAAAGCCCACGACTTAAGCCGTGGGATGAATTCGAACCTATACATCTCACAAAGGCATTGAGATTCAGGCATGAAACTGCTCCTGTGAAATATCATGAGAAAGTCATGCATGAAAATTCCCATGCAGTGATTGATCCATAAGGACTTCAGCATGGGGTTGGGAATGTCTCCGTTCCGCAGTCTTGGCAGAGGAATGGGTAAAGACATATCCCGATTGTATGCAGGCAGGGATGTATGCAAGTGGAGCACTGATACCCACAGAGGCGCAACTTTCAGGACTGGGAAGACGCCAAAACTCCGTAATAGGTTCATGCAAAACCGCCCCGACCGTGAGGAATGAAGGCGAAAACGGAGCAAAAGTGAGAACCCCACATGCTTTAGCTGTGGGAGTATGTCAG
>JAKAWU010000063.1 GCA_021816965.1 Thermoplasmata archaeon
GTGACGAATGAAAATTCGACAATTTTTTATACCGTGTTAAATTGTAAGTGAGATGAGGGATATAGAGGAAAAGATAGCCGGTGAAATAGCACTTTCAGAGGATTTCGGAAAGACCATTGAGAAGTGGAGAAGGGAATTCATGATAACCAAGTCTGAACTGGCCCGGAAGATGAATGTTCCCGTGTCCATGATCAAGGATTATGAATCAAGCAGGAGGAAGTCGCCGGGAATTGCCACCATTAAGAAATTTGTGATGGCAATGGTGGAGGTTGAGACGGATCATGGAGGTGCAATCCTGAGAAGGTACAGAGCAGGTGTTCCTCATGATGCACTCATAGACATTGGTGATTATACAAGGGATGTGAATCTCAGGACAGTCATACAGAAAATAGCGGGAAGAAGTGAATCTGAAGCAAATACTGACAGATATATCAGGGGATATACCATTGTGAATGGAATAAAGGCAATACTCACATTCTCCTATTCAGAATACAATGTTCTCTATGGATGGTCAAGCCAGAGGATCATATTCTTCACAGATGTCAAGATGGGAAGGAGCCCCATGATTGCCATAAGGGTGCATCCCCTGAAGCCAGCAGCAGTCGTTTATATCAAGGCAGACAGGGTAGATGAGCTTGCAGTACGGCTTTCAAACATAGAAAATGTTCCACTCATAACAACGGAACTGGATGAATATGAGATTGCGAAGATAATGTCGTCCATAAAGTGAATTATGGGAAAATTCCAGAAATAATTTCATTTGGGTCATAGGGCTTGAGATCCTCAAGCTTCTGGCCCGTGCCAAGGAACAGTATGGGCTTTCCAAACTGGTGTGCAATGGAGAATATGGCCCCTCCTCTTGCATCCGTATCCATCTTGTTCACGATTATTGCATCAAACCCTATATTGTTCAGGAATGTTCCTGCCTGCTCTACTGCATCATTTGCAGCAAGGGCATCCACAGTCAATATAACAAGATCAGGTTTCGATACCCTCTTTATCTTCTTCATTTCCTCAGATAGATTCCTGTTGTTCTGCATCCTTCCTGCTGTATCTATTATGACATACTCAACATTTCTTGCCTTTGCATGCTCTATGGCATCGAATGCAACTGCAGATGGATCGCTTCCCATCTGCTGGCTTATGATCCTTATGCCTATTTTCTCTCCATGAATCTTTATCTGGTCTATGGCCCCTGCACGGAATGTGTCTGATGCAGCCACTACAACTGTTTTTCCATGATCTGACAGATATTTAGCCATTTTGGCCACTGTTGTTGTCTTTCCTGTCCCATTTATCCCTATAAAAAGTATGATATACGGTTTCTTTTCTACATTCATCAGATTCGTTTTTGGAACTGCCTTAACAAGCACATCAGTCATGATTGATTTCATGGCAGAAATATAATTATCAGGAACCATGGCTTCTGGATCGCTGAATTTCGAAAGAAACTTATCCCTCATGTATTCGGCAGTATCATAATTTACGTCAGATTCCAGTAGAATTGAAAAATATTGATCTGCCAGGGCAGAAATGTTTTCCTGACCCTTTCTTCCAAGAATTGATTTTAGCCTGTCCTTAAGCGCCATCTGTTTCCTGCTCTTTCTGCTGTGAATTCAGGGCAGATACTATTATCTCATATCTTCTCAGTGCCTCTGTCCTCTGGCTGTTCAGCCCGTCAAAGGATTTCCTGATCTCCTCTATGAGTTTTTTCAATCTCTCTGCAGTGTTCTCCTTGGTCTCCTCAATGAATACATCGGAACCTATGGAAACAAGCGTGTTGCTGTCAGGTGAAACTGTCCCCCTGATGAAAACTCCTCCTCCTGCAGACATGAGTGTATCCTTTGATTTCTCCATCTCATGATCCTGCACCACGGAAAGTGCCCTGGAATAATCCTCCAGTCCCCTGGCAAGGTTGGAAAGTTGCTTGTCTGAAACGCTTATGAAATTTTCAAGGAACTCCAGTTCCTGCCTTAAATCAATCTGATTATCCATTCACTCACCCTTATCGAAGTGTTTTTTGCTCTGCTTCAACGCTTCCAACACAGGCATTGGTTCACCTGATAAATAACTTATGAGGGCCCCACCACCTGTGGATATATGACTTATATATTTCCCTAACCCAATAGTTTCAATAGCCGATATTGTGTGGCCCCCTCCGGCTATGGTCAGGGCCTTTGACTTTGCTATCTCCTCTAGAATTTCATATGTTCCTGACTGGTAGCCATCCATCTCATACATGCCCATGGGCCCATTTATGAATATGGACCCTGCATTTCTTATTTTTTCCGTGAAAAGTGCTATAGAATCTGGTCCTATATCAGCCATAATCTGGTCATTTGGAATCTCTTCACCGAGAGATATCCTGATCTTTGATGGATTCAAGATGAAATCCACCGGTGTTATGATGCTGTTGCCATATTTTTCAAGTAATTCTCTGCATTTTTTAATGAGCTTATCATGATTCTTGTTATTCTTGATGATGAAATCCTCATTCTTTTTTCCTATGTTCCTTCCGGATGCCCACAGGAATGCATTGGCAACCACACCTCCAACGCATACTGAGGAAGTGATCTTGTTTTTCAGGAATGATTCAGACACTGCTATGGAATCATCTATCTTTGCACCTGCAAGAATGGCAATCTTCTTTCCATTCTTCTTTCCAGTGAATGCGTCAAGGGCCCTTATCTCATCCTCTATGAGCCTTCCCATCACGTTTGGGATCTTCCTTGTGAATCCTGTCAGGGAGACCTGATTTCTGTGAATAGCAGGAAATGCATCATTTATGAAATAATCCACGTGGCCGCTGAGAATTCTCACGAGATTTGTCTTTTCTATTGTGTCCAGATCTGATGCGTCAAGTGTGACATCCTCGGAATAGAATCTTGTGTTCTCCAGCATGACTGTATCTCCATTCTTCATGGATTCAATATGCCTGATAACATCGCTGCCAAACAGGCTATCGATGAATGCGACCTTCCTTCCTATGATTTTCTCAAGCCGCCTGGAATGATCCTTCAGTGATGTGAAGTCATCCTTGCCAGGCCTGCTCTGGTGAGCCATAATTATGACCCTGGATTCTTTCAGGCTGTTGATTGTCTTGACATGTGAACGGAATCTTGCATCTCCCATTATCTCCCCAGTCAGGGGATGTATGGGAGAATTGAGGTCGAGTCTCAGCAGGATTGTTTTCCCTCTGAAATCAAAATCATCCATGGTGAAGTATTCATTCCTGAACTCATCCATAATATGGGTATACATTTACGTTTAAATTAATTTTGAATTGAATCGTATATTTGTAAGAAAAAATTGATGATTCAATCAGCTTGGGGGCTCCAGTGAGAGCCAGAAGAATGAACTGCCCTGCATTGTGAAGAAATAGGGTGTTTCCTCTATATCCGGGAAAAGGGAGGAACTTAACAATTCCCTCACATGCCATCCCCTGTATCTGCTCAGATCAAGTTTTGCATAGGAAGGTCTCCTTGACATGTTATATATGCACAGGATCATTCCAGATCCTTCCCTGACAAAGGCTATGATCTCCTTCTGGCCCGTCTCAAGGAACTCAATATTCCTCTTTCCGAATATGGCAGAGTTCTGCTTTCTGACAATAATGAGCCTCCTGAACCAGTTCAGGAATGATGTGGGCAATCTTGAATAGGATTCCACGTTGTTCGATTCATAATGATAATTAGGATTCACTATGACCGGTGCATAAAGCTGTTCAGAGTCTGCCTTTGAGAACCCTGCATTCCTGTCGTATGACCATTGCATAGGTGTCCTGACACCATTTCTGTCTCCAAGGTAGATATTATCCCCCATGTTGACCTCATCCCCATAATAGAGGACAGGAGTACCGGGAAGGCTGATCAGGAGCGCATGTAGAAGTTCAAGCCTGTGCCTGTCATTATCCATAAGAGGTGCGAGCCTTCTCCTTATTCCAAGGTTTATTTTCATTTTCTGTACCTTGACGTATTCCCTGTACATTGCATCTCTTTCTGTTTCGTTCACCTGCTCCAGAGTGAGTTCATCATGATTTCTCAGGAAAAGTGCCCATGAACATCTTACAGGAACGTCTATGGTCTGTGTGACCATTTCAATTATAGGTTTTGCATCCTCCGTGGCAACGGAAAGGAATATTCTGGGCATGAGCGGAAAGTTGAATATCATATGGAATTCATCACCGTCTCCGAAGTATTTTCTGGCCTCATCCGGTATCTCATTGGCCTCTGCAAGTAGGATGCATCCCGGAAACTCCTGATCTATGATCTTCCTTATTTCTTTGAAGAACTGGTGAGTCTCGGGCAAATTTTCACAATTCGTTCCATCTTTCTTGTACAAATAGGGTACTGAATCGCACCTGAAGCCATCAAGGCCCTTTTTGAGCCAGAATCTTATTACATTGATCATCTCTTTCTTAACTTCAGGATTCTCGTAGTTAAGGTCTGGCTGGTGGGAATAGAATCTGTGCCAGTAATACTGCTTCGTTCTCTGGTCAAAGGTCCAGTTCGATTTCTCAACGTCCACGAATACTATCCTCACATTCTTGAACTTCTCAGGAGTATCTGACCATATGAACCAATTCCTTTTAGGATTGTCCCTCGAGGATGCTGCCTCCTGAAACCATGGATGCTGATCCGAAACATGGTTCAGAACAAGATCGGCAATGACCCTCAGGCCCCTTTTATGTGCTTCAGTTATGAGGTTCTCAAAAT
>JAKAWU010000064.1 GCA_021816965.1 Thermoplasmata archaeon
ACCTTCTCGATTGTCTGATTCCCCGATGTAATGGTGGGAAATACCACCATTATAAATAAGCTTTTTCTTTATTCATGAGCCAATAGATTATGGATAAATCAGAAATTAATGGTGGTAAAAATTCGGGAGTTCAGGAAAAATGGAATTACACATTTAACTTTGATAGTACTTTGAACCTTGAAACTATCACAGAAAGTGTAGCTAAGCCAACTGCCATTATGTAAAATACATCGCCGGGAAACATTATGGTCATTATAACTCCTGCTAGGATGCCGGATACTGAATTAAATGAGGTACCAAAGGTGTCCATAGCTCCCTGAATTCTCCCCATTTTTTCCCGTGGAACATTGCCAAAAAGAACGGCCGAAATAAGGGGGGAAGTGATCCCTGATAAAAAACCAATAACGAAGAAAACGGACAGGAGTACGTAAACTGTGGTAAAAATAGCTATTAGTAACACGCTTAGACTGCCAAGACCATACAGCAGTGGAAGCTTTTTACCGACATTTTTCACGGATTTAAGTTTTGAAGTTAACGTTGAACCGGTGATGCCACCAAGAGATATTGCGAAAAAAGTATAGCTAAGGTAAGATGAGGACAGGTCAAATACCCTGTTTATCATAACACTCGATGCAGAATCAGACATTCCCCAGAAGAGCGCAGAGAAAGCTGAAATAAAGACAATCTCTGCAACCACTCTTGTTTTACTTAAATATTGGATACCATCTTTCATTACTTCCCTTAGTGTCCCCTTTCCAATTGCTGTGTCTTTTGGGCTATCTATAAATAGAATTGGCAAAATGGAAATGAGATAGAGGATCAAGATAATTAAGATGCCTGTTCTCAGATTTATTGTAAATAAGACAGATGCTACTAGAAACCCTGCCAGCCTTGATGTCCGGGAGACTAGGTTGGCTACCGACATACCTTTCAGATATATGGGTTTCCTGAGAAACATCTGGCTCCAGATGGCCCTTATTGGAACCAGCAGGTCGATTGAAAATCCAAAAGCCAATGCAGATATAAATAGGAAAATGGAATCTGAAATTAATGAATTGTTCCGAATCACTATCAGCAAAATGCCAGTTGCCAAAGCTTTCAAAACTGGGCCCAAGATAGCGAACACTTTCTTGTTGTGGGCCCTGTCGATAAATGCACCTACCACGATACTCAGAATCAAAGGTGCAACAAGCATTGCACTGGTTACTCCAGTTATTAAAGCCGACTTCGTCTCAGATATTGAAATCCAGAGAATAAGTACAGTGAAGAGGGAGGTTGTGAAAGTCGATATACCTGTTTCGACCATAAGCAAAGAGAAATTTTTCTTGGTGTAATTATCACTAACTGACTCGGTTATTGGTACCACCTTCTGAGACATTCATAAAGGTTTGGATCAGTAGGGCGTTCTTTATAGGCGTTAATGCATTCAAGAAGGTGCGCAGGTGAACTCGTTCCTACGAGTGCAGTGTCTATTGAAGTGTCGGAAAGGACAAACCCCAAAGCTACTCTTCGGCAGGTATTTATCCGGAACCTGGTAAGTGTGTTGAATTTCGGAAAATGATCCAGAGTCATATTCAAATGAGTTATTTTCCGCTTCCAGTAGATGGAAAAAAGGTCTTTCATTATACAGTCACCCCAATGTAGTTATCTTTGTCCATGATTTTCGACACACAAATACAGGAAAGGCTTACCATAATAGGTTATTTTTCACTTGTTACCGTGATCCACATATTTTCAGGGATATTGACATTTATAGCATCTTTCGTTTCTGCAATGTGACCTACATCTAGCTTATAATGAACAGAAATGTAGAAATCAACGAGACCGAAACCTTTGTAGAATTTCCCATCGCCCCACCCTCCCTTTGTAAGTACAATTGCCCCTGCAGAATTTCCTATTATTACTCCTGAGAATTCAAGTAACCTGTCCTGCAAAGCCTTTTGTTTTAACTCGCGATAAATGACCTCAGTGTCTCCACCTGGAAGATAAATGACGTCTACCTCAGAGAATTTTCGTTGGATTTCATTTTCGGGATCAGTCTTGTCCAGAAACAATACCTCTTCAAAACCGCAATGTAAAAAATAGTTATGGAACACCTTAGAATATTCAGCTTCCTTCTCATGAGAATCCGACGTCCAAGGTATAACCAGGATTTTCCCTGAACTTGATAACTTCCTCACGTCCTTGAACAGGGTTTCGTTGATCCTCCGTTTGACGTCCTCGCCCCCCTGCAAGATTATGATTTGGGTAGTCATATACATATTAAGATGGTGGGCGTGACTTTACATCTTCCATTTTACTGCATAATGCAAATCCGCTGTAAGACCTGATTGCCATTAACTCTGGGTGTAGATGCATACGAATTTGTCTCATTTAACTTCGTGAAATCACACAGAATCAGTCTATTGCCGATATGAGTGGATAAACTTATTATAATGTAGATGCATATACATATGCATGCCATTCCTTGTATGGAAGACCATAGGTGGTAAGAAACGACTCGTCATGAGGTGGAATAAACGCATCAACGGCAAGGCAAGAATAACCAAGGAGATATATATCGGTGACATGGAGAATCTGGCAAGGATTGTCACAGGTCATGTGGATGTGGATGCATATTCACTCTCCTTTGGAACCACCGCATCCATCCTCCTGATGGAGAGGGATATTGGCATCAGGTCATTGATCGATGAGATAGTGGGTCACAATGGCACAGGCATGTCTCCTGGTGATTACTTCCTCCTCTTCATCATGAACAGGTTGTCTGATCCTGAATCGAAAAGTGGCATTGAGAGATGGATGCCAGGAGACTTTGCATCCACCCTCTATGGGAAGAAAGGATCACAGGACTTCTGGAATCTCATGGATAGAATTACGGATGAACACATGCATCTGATCATGAAAGCAGTGAGTGAAAAGGTCAGGGCAATGGGCTATGATTTCTCCAGAATATTTGTGGATGCATCAACCATGTACACATTCATGGAGGAGAATGACATGGCAAGGAAAGGCCACAACAAGAAGCACCGTTACGATCTGAACCAGATCTCATATTACATTGCAGCAAATTATGATTACATTCCACTATTCTGGAATGCATATGCAGGCAATGTGCATGATTCAAAGACATTTCCGGATATGGTAAGGCAGATTCCAGAGGATTCCATAATAATATTCGACAGGGGTTACAATTCTGCAGATAACGTAAGGCTTATTGAGAATAGAAAATACATAGGCGCCCTTGTACTCTCAGACCACAGTGATCTTCTTGATCTCCCCGTGGGTGAGGATTCTTTCATTGAAACAGAGAAGACAGTTTATGGGAGGAAACACCGCATCATTCTATATCATAGCTCAAAACTTCAGAGGAAACGCATCATTTCATTCATGAAGAAATTCAGGAAGGCATACATCCGGACACGAAACATGGTTGAATCCGGCGATTCGGATTCCATGGAACGTGCCATGTCATATCTGGAATCCAGGAACCTGAACGAGACAATCATCCTTCCGGATATGCATGTGGATCATGAGAGGATGAAAAGAAGACTGAAGCTTCTGGGCATGAACGCTCTGTTTACGGATATAGCTGACATGAGTGCAGATGCCATCATTGATCTTTACAGGAAGAGAAACAGGGTGGAACACTGTTTTCGCACAATCAACACAATGGATATTGCATTTCCCATATATCACTGGACCCCGCAGAAGATCAAGGTGCATATGTTCATGTCTCTCCTTGCCTATCTTTTCCTTGCACTGATATACAACCGCATGAGAAGTGTTGATGAACGCGTGTCTCTTGTTTCAGCAAGGGATATCCTTAATTCTGTCAGGATTCAGTATGTACTGTCGGGAAAGGAGGTGACAAAGAAGATCGATTCAGCATCTCTGGAAGCAAGAAGAATTGCAGAAGAACTGAACCTCATGTCAGTGGCATAGGCATCACAGGATATGTTTTCTCAGGAACAGGCGAAATTGCCTATGGTGAACTAACACTCAAGATGAATCATGTAAACTCACGGTGGGATTTTAAAAATCTTTGGTTGTAAATATTCCCTTAAAACCTGATCTCCCTGCTTTTACCACCACGATACCTTTTCAAGTGCATCAAGGATGTCTTTCTGCTTTCCTGTCCTCTCCAGTTCGCTCATACTGCCATTTGCATCTTCCACAACATGCAGCTTCTCCAGTTCCAGCAGCATTTTCTCCAGCGAGTATCTGTTCATCAGGCCTGATGAGATCATTCCCCTCATGAGCGCCGTCCTTATTATGAGCGATATGAAGAATATGAACAGCATCCCCCTAATGGTTGATTCTTTCCTGACCCTCATGGGGAATATATCCATATCCGTTTTCAGCATGCGGAATGCCTTCTCAATATTATCCCGATTGCGGTATATGGAAAGGCATTCTAATGGTGTGTATTCACCATTGTAAACGAGCAGGAATCTTCCCATCCTGTTCTCAGCAGCGGAGATGGCGTTGTTCCTTGCCCTTGTTTTGATTCTGCCATCCTCAATCCTCCATGTGAAGTATTTCCCGTAATGAGAAGCAATGGATTCTATCGTTTCTCTCACGTTTGGCCTGATCTGTAATTTTTCAATTGCGGATCTCTTCTCCGATAGTTTCCTGTGGAAATCAGAAAGTTCGTCAG
>JAKAWU010000065.1 GCA_021816965.1 Thermoplasmata archaeon
TGACTATCCCTATGAATTCCCATACCAGAAGATACAGACATGGCAGGTGTGGAAGGAATGGGTGAAAGAACCTCACAGGCACAAGGAATTCCGTTTCAGGATACAGGAAAGGCAGGGGTTCACCGATGAATTCTGGGGCAAGTCTGGAATACGCAAAGGCAACTGGGTTGATGTGGAATGGTGAACAGGAATAGTTTCATGGGCAGGTTATTCTCTGCAATAGGCAGGTTCGATGATTTCCTTGGAAGGATTGGTGCAGACATCCATGATTTCCTGAAGGATATCAATGAGGTCATGGAGAGAAGTTTCACAGTCCTCACCACAGACATCCCCGAAGAAATCTCACAGTATAAGGCGTACAGAAAACGGATATGCCATCTCTGTGGGGAGAAGGTTCCAGCAGGTGAAGGGATGGCATCGTATTCTTCATTCATCATCTATCATGATAAATGCTTTGAAATGGCGAGGATGAACCAATATAGCGAAAAAAGATAGAAAATCTTATATACACATTCTATCTATCTCTATTTAGTGGTAAAACATGACAAAAACTGAAAGATGCGAAAAGATAGTGGAAATGGAAAGCCCCTACGGGAACTTTCCTGTTCAATGCTCCTTTACGAAGGGGCATTCTGGAGAGCACGGATGTGCAGGGAAAGACGTTTTGGGGAATTCATGGTTCATTAGGTGGAAGGTGGCTTGAAAATGCCTTCTTCTCTTTACCTTCTAAATACGCCAATACTCACTGAGTATGGCGAGTATAGCTTCAAGAAAATATCAAAAGAAGAAGCTATTGAAAAAATGGGGTATGGCTTTACCTCTGCAATTGGCCATGAGGGAACTGCCGTGTTTCTGTATCAGATCACAGGAATACCAATCTCAGTAAACAGAGTTGCCATCAAAATGCAGCCTGGTGACACAGCAATCATATTCAGAGTGCTTAGAAGGCTTCCTGAAGGAAAAGTTCTAACTCAGGAGGAACTCTCAGAGATTCCCTATGAGTTTGGGATATTGCAAAGGTTGGGGTTCTGATGGCACTGACTAATGTACCATTAAATGAAACAAACATGACAGTTCTTAATTCCGTTTTGGAGGATGGGTTTATGTTTATTGACGAAAATGATCAACCTAAGAACATAAATCAGGTAATTTCTTTTTTACTGAGAGTTGCAGATTCTGAGGGATACTTAAAATCGAAAGCTAGTGAACTCTATGAGAAACTTAAGAGAAAGGAGAATGAGGCGACGTTCTGATGACTTCTGTATTTGTTAAGTGTACTGAATGCAATTTTGTTAGACATGTTCAAGTTAAAGATGGCAAATTCCTTGATTCCGCAGGAGATGCGGTGTTGAAACATGCATACAGTAAAGGACACATATTACAAATTGGTTCTTCTAAATATAAATCTGCTAGTGAGAATACACTTACAGTATGTGAAGATTTGAAGGAGGAGAAGGAATGACGTACCTGATAGTGATTGGATTCGATGTTGGGTTTGCGTTGGGATGTGTGCTTGAGTACCTGCTGTTGCGAAAACTGAAAATGATCAGGGAGATAGGATCCTGATGTCTCTCGATGAGATGGTGGCATTCTTGAAGGCCGTGAAACATCGTTTCAGGTTTCCTTACTTGGATGCCTGGAATGTAAGTCAGTTCATCGAGTCCTGGGAAGAGAAGCACCGTTCGGAGTGATTTAGATGGATGAGAAAACATGCCGTAATTGTGGAAAAATTTTCACAAATTACAAGAAGTTTAAAATACACATAAAAGAGTGTAACACTGACAGAATGACCATTGGTGATTCAATGAAGGAGGGTTTCTAATGTCATCTACTAAACTGACATGGAAAGAGGAGAAGAAGTTCACCAAGCACATCCTTGAGCGAATACAGGTAAGTGGCAAAAAGCTTAAGATGTTTCCCAAGGTCACTGAGATCTCGGGTAGGAAGTTCATTGACCTGGATGATTATAAGGGGGAATTCTGATGGGAATGTTTGGCTCGATGTGTAAATGTGGTCATAACTCATTTGGACATCTTGAAGGTTTCCAGACTGGCAAACACCCATGCCAGGTTGAAGGTTGTGGTTGTACAGAGTTTGAGGAGGGATTCTGATGCCGATGTCTGAAACTGGATTTGAAGCCATGACGGAGAGGGCAAATGAAATTCTGGCCATATTGGGTAACAAAACAAAATATTCAGCCCTATCCGTGGAACAGATAAGCAGCCTTCTTAAGGAGGCGAAGGAAATTGCCACAAAACTTGAGGCGTACCAGAAACTGATTGCTAATCCGAACGCTGCACTGGATCGCCAGATCAAGGAATCATTTTTTACAGTTGCGAAGTTAATCCTGTCTTATACGGAAGAACACACAAAATTTATTGCCCTGCTGGAAAGGAGATTCGGGACTAACTATGAGGATCATGACATGGATTACTGGATTGATATACTTGATTATGGGCGTTTTGGGAAAGAAGAACTCACAGAGAAAATGTTTAGGAATTTCATGAAGAATATGCAAGAAGTAACAACGGAAAAGAAGGTGAGGTTCTGATGCCAAATAGATATACAACGTGCGTACACTGTGGTCATGCTATCTCAGGATACAAAATGCCATACTCGAAAGACTGGCAGTGGTGGCATTACAAACGGGCTAATGGAGCAAAGCGTGGAAGCGCGAGGATTAGATGTTTTGTGTGTGGATGCGTTCAGCCTGAACCTGCTAAATTAGAGAAGGAGGTATCTTGATGCCAGAAAATGAGCAGGGTTGCCCAATCAATGATCCACAATGTCCATCACCGAATTATATAAGCTGGACAAGTGCAGAAATCAGGAAACACCTGAAGCGTGTACACCATAAAAGCGATGAATGGCTTGCTGAGCATGGATGGCTTAAGAGTCTCCCCATACTGGTGGATTTTGAGGCCTACAAATTAATTCAGGACGATTACAATGCCCGTTATAAATGGTGGGCTGAATCGAGTGACACGCATGGAATCCCGCAGAAATATGCGATATTATCAAAAGCCGAGATTGCGAGCAAGATTATCAAGGAATATTATGTAGACAAAAAAGAAGAAAGAGGAGGGGTTCTGATGACTGAAAAATATGTACGGGATGAAGATGCAGCGAAGATATTGCGGAAGTGGAGAGACCATCTATTAGTCGAACACCAGATATCAACTGAGTGCGAGGTAATGAAAGAATTGATGTGGGTCATAGGAGAAGCCACTGATGGTCATGTGGTTCTTGGACTTCTCAAACCAAAAGAGGAGGACTGATTGAATGGAAACAAAAATAATAAAGTGTAACCAGTGTGGAAGAGAAATAAAAGAACATGAATACGGACAGCTAAGAGTGGATGAGATAACTTTGAAGGATTGGAATAATGATTCCAGATATCCATCGTATTCAGGTAAGTATAACTTGGAAGGGCTTGACCTGTGTCCTGACTGTGCAATTTCATTTTTGGCGTTCTTTAAATTGCCTTCGTGGATAAAAAAGATTCTGGAAAAGCAACCTGCAGAGGAGGAATCCTGATGCTCTGCAAGACATGTAAAACTCCAATCCTATACGATGCAAAGCGAAAGGAATGGTACTCTCCATCTGTAATTGTTTCTATGGCATGCCTGAAGCATGAACCTGAACAGGAGGGGTATAAATGCCAACAATAAGTAAAATGCTATATATGGATACAAGACAGGATGATGATTCGAAAGAAGAAAATGATATTTCGATCAGAAATAATTTTTCCATAGGTTTAGTCATAGGTATTTTTTATGCACTTATGGTTATGCTTTTAGGATCGTTGTTTTCTAAACTCCCAACAATAGTTGTTCTCATATATGCATTGGGAGGGGCTACTGTAATAGCATTCGCTGGTTATTTTATAGAATATGCAGAAACAACAGATTAAGGAGGTTTGAACAGTTTGTCAAGAATAGTTGAATATGCAGAAATCGTAAACAATGATAAGGAACTAAGATCGAAAACGGATGGCGGTAAGACTGTACTGATCACAATGGAATCCATAGAAAAGGAACACCTGTCTGTTTCAGAGGCAATACTTCTTCTGATACTGTATCCCATGAAGAGAGGGATAAGGTCATGCGATCTGAAAGAGGCGTTGCTTTTCCTGAATGGAAGAGATCCCGATGAAGCCGAGGAATCACTTGAAAGCATGAAATCAGAAGGATATGCCCAGTACAGAAAGAAAAGGTGGTTCATAGCCGATGATGGCATCGAATTGCTTAAAAAGGTTGCAACGTTTGGAGAAGCAAATAGAGAAAAATAAAAGGAAGGAACACATGGAGGAATAGATATGACGGAAATGATAAAGGAACAGAAATTGAGATGCCCAAAGTGCAAGGGTGAATCCATCAGGCTTAACGGAATGATCCTGAAGAACGATGGAAGCAGAGTTCAGAGGTATCAGTGCAGGGATTGTGGATATTCATTCACCACAGAAAAAAAGAAGATTGGAGTGAACAGGCCATGATATTCAGGCAGAAGGATTTCTGGATGAATGTTCCGAAAGGAACTGAAGTGGTTGTGAAGAAGGCAGAGACATCAGCACCAATGAAACTTTACTTCGATGAGATCAGGGAATTCAATGATTATGGACTGAGCATGCTGTATGTCTGCCTGCAGAAGGATG
>JAKAWU010000066.1 GCA_021816965.1 Thermoplasmata archaeon
GGAATGAATACATAACCGCCGTATACAGGTGGGATCAGCCCTATCGCAATATACTCATGGGTTCTGTTTTCACCGATACTGATTACATAAAGGAACTGGATCTCCATGCCAGGGAGGTCGATGTGAGATGGAATCTCAAGGGCATGAAGAGGGGAGAGATGAAACGCACCAGAAAGAGGAGGGCAATCGCCGTTTACAGCAGGGAGCGTGAAGAAGAGGATATTGCAGACATAGATGAGAAGGTGAAGACAGTGAAGGAAATAATGGTCTCAGGAAAGAAGGGAAAGGATCTCATCAATGCGCTGGGGAAGCTCAGATCATACACAAAGAATGGTGGAAAGGAGATCAACGACACCAGGATCAAGACCATGAAGGGTCTTGCAGGCCGATTCATGATAGTTACTGATACCGATCTTCCCATTGGCGACATAGTGAAGGGATACAAGGATCTCTGGAAGATCGAGAGATCCTTCCGCACCATAAAATCGTTCCTCGAAATTCGGCCGGTATACCACAGGAAAGATGAGAGGATCAGTGCCCATGTGTTTGTCTGTGTGCTCTCACTGCTCGTGGCAAGACTGTTCGAGAAGGCAACGAAGGATGAGATGACAATATCCGCCATATCAGACGTGCTTTCCGAACTGAAGGCAATACCCGTCAGGATACCGGAAGGCATCATAATGCTGAGATCAGAATCAGAAAATGCCAGAAAGTTACTTGACAAGATGGACATACCTTATCCGGGAAGAATAGTGGATTCCGTACCAACCTGACCTGCGAATAGAATGGCATTATTTTCAGTACAGGACTATCTCTGCATGAGATTATCCGTTTATCCGATCCAGAAACTCAAGTTCCAATAATGTACAATCTGACTGCTGAAAGGGTAGCATCATGGCTTTTTTGCACATTACTTGTCTTTCTGCCTACTTTATAATGGCAAGTTGGTCCAGTCCATCATGTCTTTGTTGCACAAAGACTTAATTTCAGGGTTTTCAAGTGTATCAACGAGCAGGTCATCCTGAATGCAAGCCTTGAATTCCCTTTCTTTAGTGTGCCGGAAGAGAAAGCAATGCTGATGAATTTCTCATTTTCTCGACCTCTTCGAACATTTTGTACCTTACTTTGAGCGCTTCAATATGAGGTTTCTTGCACAAATGAGTTAAATCAGCTACTTCAATCGAAAGATCACTTCCTTTGTATCCATGCTTAAACAAGAGATTTATAGTTAGCGACATATGTATTTATCCTTTAATATGATATTCTTATATGACACGTAAAAGAACCCAGACCGTCATGAAAAGTGTGACTGAGGATGAATTATCCAGGATGATTAGCAGGGAAAAGTCAAGGGCGAGAATCGTTCCCATGCTTATCTTCATACGGCTGCTTTACAGGGGTATGAGTGTGCCCAGAGCAGCATCTGAACTTGGAGTGTCGAAGCGATCCTGTTATCTATGGCTAAAGAGGTGGAACAGCAAAGGCGTGGATGGATTGGTACCAATGCATGGCGGTGGCTTCAGATCCAAGCTTACAGCAGAACAGGTGAATGATCTCAGAAATCATCTTTCAAAGGGATCATGGAGTACAGGTGAAGTCATGAATGTTATAAGATCAAGGTATAATATCGATTATTCGATGAGACAGGTATCGCGTATCCTCGGGAAATTCAGGATGCATCATGCAAAGCCCTATCCTCATGATTACCGCAGGCCAGCTGATGCAGATCAGAAACTTAAAAAAAACTGACTCCGGAAATCATAAAGGATGATATCATTGGATTCATGGATGAAAGCTCTCCAAAGACAACAGCAAATACAGTTAGGTTATGGTCATATACGAAACCGGAAATAGAAAAGGATACGAAGAAATACAAATCAAACTCCTTTGGTTTCTACGCTATTAGGGGAAATTCAGTGATAGATTTCCCAGAACATTCAAAGAAAGAAAATGTTATGGAATTTCTAGAGAGGATAAGATCATGCAATCCCAATGGAAGAGTTCTCATAATACTTGATAATTTCAAGTCTCATCATGCAGGGAAGGTTGCAGAGAAAGCACAGGAATTGAACATTGACCTCGTTTTCCTATTGCCTTATTCTCCAGATCTAAACTCGATTGAATTCATATGGAAATCTATAAAGAGAGTTGTTTCCAGGACATTCATATGTTCAAGGGAGATCATGTGCAAAGTAATCGAGTATGCCTTCCTCACACTATCCAAATCGATGAGCTATGCAAAATCATGGATACCAAAATTTCTTCCACCGGAAGTGCAAAAAACAATTAATGGATAATAGCACATGTCTTACACTATAATTCTTTAGTTATGGGGCTGTCATTAGGTGCTCGGTTTGTTGGAGTGAAACCACCATTGAAAAACTCCTTCAATTTAGAGTTTACCCATTTCGACAGATTCAGACCAAAATCTTGGGCCTTATTGACAAGTTCGGCATCAAGATTTAACGAAGTAATTTTTGTTCCACTTTGCATGATAATTATTAACACGCAGTATTTAAACTATTACAAAAAGTTTTAGCCAAAACATTGCTAGAAAACATTGAAATTACTGTCTGTGAGAAAGATACATTTCTTGATTATCGACTCAATTTTTTGAATGTCTTCTAGGTCATATATTGAGAACACATTGCAGAGTCATAATCGTTGGACAAACCAGTCAGAAATGCTTCCAGAAGTAAGTCGAACCCTAAATCCATCGCCTTTAACCTAGCTCGACAACCTCCGCTTTGTAATAAGGGATTAACCGGCAATATATGAAACATGCTAAAAATTGTTGAGCCGGTAAAAGAATTTCTTGAAAGCCGCGCCGATCTAAGGAAGCTTGTTATGGACCCCACAATGACTTGAATGCTGACCAGATACAGATATACCGTCTTTATAGGGAGGGTCTTACCTCCCCCGCATTTGAAATCTTTGCGCATTATCCTGCATCAATAAACGAAGTGGGATTGAGGAATTTTCGCTGGATCATATACGCAATGCCCTGAACGAGAGGAATCGATCTTAAGGAGAAAGCATAAGTGTTTTAAAGGAAGCTTTAGGTAAGGTTGACAAGTGCGTCAACAGCCTCGTCGGGTTTTGTGATCATTGGATAATGCCCTGATTGTATGATCCTGTACTTCCCATCCAGCTGATCCAGGTATTTACGATCCTTATCGCTAAGGTTTTCGCCCTCTTTCATGCAGAATACGTATGATTTTTTCGCATTATCTACCTTCTCGCTTACGGTGATGGAGTCAAAAGCAAGTTTCAAGGGCCATGGAGTGATCTTTGACAGAAACCATTCCCTGTCATCTCCAGTCACGTCATAAGCTATTTCACTGATAACCGCCTGCGTCATGGGATATTTCCAGCCATCGCCGTTTCTTTCACTTTCCTCGATCATCTGTTTCACATATTCCTGAGACTCGCTTTCTTTACCACCCTGTGGCGTGCGTATCTTCCCAGGTATGAAGGCATCCAGGAAGAATAGCCTCTGTATCCTTTCAGGAATCCTGTCATAAACAGCAGAAATAACCTTTCCGGCAAAGCTGTGTCCCACAAGTATCACGTCATGAAGGTCCTCAAATTTGATCAGATTAACCACGTCCGCAACCGCAGTTTCTAAACCATATTCCTTTCTTGCCAGATGGACGCGATCTCCCATTCCAGTCAGCGTTACAGGGTAAACGGAATTCCCCTTCTTCTCAAGGGCGGGTGTTATCTTTCGCCATACCCATGATCCCAGCCAGGCTCCAGGTACCAGCACGAATGTGGCCATGAACGTTATACTCCATCTCAGGTATTTAAATTTTTAATAACCTGATTCCTGGCATTCTTTAAGTCCCATCTGCTTACTCCTCTCTGCATAACATCTAATGAAACCGGAAAGATTTCTTATATTCAGGCCCAATGAAGAAGTGTATGGATCACCTTGAACGGCTCTCAAAATATTCCATTTCATCGCCCAATGACATATCTTTTCTGGTAATCAATTATACCGACGACCAGTTCAGCAGGATATACAGCAAGATGGAATTCGTTACAGCCATAAGATATGTTTCGGAGGCCTCAAAGAAGTTCTCCATACCTGTAATCTATGTCAACAAGGAGGTTTCTGAAACCACTCCTCTAAGGAGTTACATAAATGAGAAGCTTGAGGAAAGAACGCGTTTCCTGCCCGCCATGTCTGCCTATGACGAGAGATTCAGGGAAGGGTTTATCAGATATCTCCCTTCCAGTGACAAAGTCATCAGGGTTTCCGGTGAGGATGCTTTTAAAAGCGACGATGTAAGGATGGCCCTGAAGAATTATGGAAGAAGGGCTGTGTATATCTGCGGCTTCCGCACGGAGGTTGAGGTTCACATTACTGCCCTTTCATGCCTTTCCAATGGTTATTTCCCTGTTGTAGTTTCAGATGCTACCTCGACTTTCTCGGAACGATCTTTCTATTCTGCCCTGGATAGCATGTCGCAAGTTGTTGAGATCATAGACACCAGAGATTTAATTAAGCTATGGGGAGATATTGAACAGGCATGAACCAACCGAAAATTGTGCTGATCGGTGGGATTCCCGGCGTTGGAAAAACCAGTATTGCCGGAGAGATAGC
>JAKAWU010000067.1 GCA_021816965.1 Thermoplasmata archaeon
GCATAGATCATTGTATCGTGGAGCTTAAAGCCAACATCCATGAACCCGATTGCATGTCTGAACGATTCTCCTGTTTCACTTCCATCCACAGTTTGATCACCAACAATCCAGACCATGACTGATCCTTCCTTCATTATCCTGTAAAGTTCCCTTGCGATGGGGAAGAAATCAAAGGAATAACCATCATACTTCCTGAGGTTATCATAAGGCGGAGAAGTAAGCACCATATCCACGCTGTTTGAATCCATGCCCTGCATGAAAGGCAAGCAGTCAGATACATATACATTGTTCACTTCTATATTCATTCTTCTTCCTCCAGACTGCTTATGGATGCTGTTTCAACAAATTTAACATTCATATTTGTTCCAGATGCTTCTATCTCCAATCTGTTTTTAATGATTTCCGCATATTCAGGGCTGATCTCTGTAAGGATGGCACTCTTCCCCTGCTTTTTGGCCACAACACCGACTGTACCTGATCCTGCGAATGGATCCAGAACTGTTCCTGGTTGAAAACTCGCGTTGCAGTTGCATGATGGAATCCACTTAGTCACTCTTTCCTTTATCAATTCCGTGTTAAAGACAGATGAATTATAAACGCCAGTTGCATCCATAATTTTTCTCTTTGTTTCTCTGGTGTGGTATTCAGAATATTCACCAGTTCCATGATCATAGTATCTTCCAGTATTAATAAAGAATGGCAGTTTTGGCTTACCGCATTTAACGCATACATCAGATGGGCATCCCACCTTTATCAATGGATTAACCAATGTCTCTGGAAAGACTGCAAAGTGAGCAAATGAATGTGGCATAGTGGGAATATCCAGAATGGATGGCATGAGAAGTTCAGGTCTTTCCCGTTCCAGATATTCAATGAATGCATCCTGTATGTTGGTGTCTGTGTAAAGATCATATATTGTATCATCGAACAAAACATCTCCAGGATTAGCACCGCTTAAATTCACACGCAAAGAGCCATCTTCATTGATATAGCCACTGTGCGATCCTTTATATGCTCCCTCTTGCTGGTATTTCTGGTGCATATTATTCATAATTTTGGGAATATTATTTACAGGATTGGTTTCAGCAAACTCCATAGATTTACCCGATTTAAACTGATTAGGGATATTCTTTTGAGATATTCTCTTTACTGAAGATTCTGCCAGTGGCTTTCTTATGCTGTCCAGATCAAAATAATATTTCTGAGATTTCGTGAAGAAGAACACATATTCCCATTTGTTGCTGAATCTGTCAGACACACTTGTTGGCATTGCATTTTTTTTGAACCAACATAAAGTATTTCTTAAAATCCAACCATCATCTATCATTGCTATTGCAAAGCGTTCAGGGATCATCATGAGGGATTTTGAAGGTATCTCTGATTTTCCCTGTTTGTATTTCGGTTGACCTTCTCTTATCCCTCCTATATTATAGTCTCCCCCAGACCCACCAGATCCAGAGTATGTGTCTCCCATATTCCAGAACAGCGTTCCTGTCTTTTTGAGAACACGTTTTAGTTCCTTCATAACGAGCATTAAATGTTCAATATAATCTTTATACAAAATTTCGAGACCTAACTGACCTTTCCAAGCACCACATTTACTACAAAAACTATTCTTTACTTCTACATCTGGAATATTAGACTGTCTAGAATATAGTGCTGAATTTTGTGCATCCCCCCTTCCATTGTGTATTTTTTCTGAATATTCACTCCACTCATGTTCACATTCGGGATTTCCACCCCATATACCAGATATGTCATACTTCAAACTGGTATGCCATTTCTTATCCTTTTCGTTGAATACTGGCTTGGTAAGGTAATATTTATCCTTCTGACTTTCTGAAACCTGATCACGGTGTTTCTGAAGATCTGTGTTGGCTATCCTGAGTAGCTCATCATAATCCTCACTGGCGTATGAAGCTACTCCAGAATAATCCCGAAGCCCATAGTATGGGCAAGAACTAACAATACAATCTATACTTTCATCTGGGATGTTTTTTAGCATATCTAATACGTGTCCATTCATAATTTTTATGTTCATTGTACTCCCTCAGGTAATGGTAAATCTTGTGGCCAATGTAATTTATCATATCGTGTATCATTTAATTTTCTAATTTCAAGATAAAGATCAAGCATTTTTTTAAGGGTTTCATCAGATATCACTGCTTTTTGGAACATTGTATATTTTCCCCATCTATTTTTCTGATAGCCGACCCTATGACCATCCCTACCACTCTTTCTTATTTCTTGCAATTCTAATATTATCTCTGCTTGTCTCTTTTTCAATCTAAGATATGGAAGTAATTGCCTAATAGCTCGCTCACCGATGAGATTCGTTGCTTCATAACCATACAACATCTTTCCTTTTTTTGCACTAGGTTTACCTATGTAAATAACACCGCCAAATGCTTCCTTAAGTAAAGTGGGAATTATCGGAGAAATCTGTCTTAGTGAGATACGAGGATAATACATAGGAGAAACACGATCTTTCAATTTTCTTCTACCATAAGTTGATCTCTTTATGGAAATACTTCCATCACTATCGATTGCACCCGCAAGATATGCCAATAATATATTGTCTTTATCTACTACCATAACCCCTACATCCGAGTATACCTTATTAAACTTCTTAAATCTGATCTTACGACACAATCCACGCTTTCATCCGGTATTTTTTTCAGTTCATCTATAACATTTCCATTCCTTATGCTTATGTTCATTCATCCACCTCAAAGTTTCCTATGTCTTCATGATTGACCCATCTGGATGAAGTTCCATTCAGATAGTAATCAGATATCATGGATATTTCCTGGCAACCTATTATATCATCATGCCCACCTCCCTGATGGACAATGCAGATTGCCCTGACTGCAAATCCACGTGAAGCAGACATTTCACCTGTCTTATATCCCAGAGTGATTACTATGCCATTCTTGTTCAAAACTCTGGGGACGAGATTGAGTATTTTCGCAAATTTGCCTATATAGTATCTTCCCTGATACTTTTCTCTGGCCATCCTCATTGAATATGGAGGATCAAGGATAACAGTGTCAAAGAACCTTCCTTCTTTTATGAATTTCCTCAGAGCCATTTCAGCTTCCATAGTCAGATCAGGCTTATACTCAGAAGACATATCAACGCGATATTCATCAACATTCAATCTTACCTTGCCTGCAAAGAGATTTAAAACCTTGCCATGTGAGTGTTCCTCAACCCATTTCCTGAGAAACGGCATCTCAAAAGTCCATCGTGCAGGTCCTTGCTTCAGATAAGTGAATTCTATATCCTCCATTACTCATCCTCTTCATATATTTCTATTCCAACTTTCCTGTCAACATCTATCCTTGTAGATTCTGTTGAAACACACTGAGTAAATGCTCTTGATATACTCAATGGAATAACTGACCTCAAAACAGCCCTGTCTTTCGATGGTGGAATTTTCCATTTTCCATAAATATCATCCGCATCACCAACTGAGAACAGTGGAAAATTACCCAGAAATAGCGGCTTCCGATATGCATCCTTGCCTTACCAACGTACTTCTCGGCTCCCCTCACATTCTCAATTATGTAATATTTTGGCTTTATCATTTCAACTATTTCATATACTCTGTTGAACAGTTGTAATGCTTTCGGAATGTCAGGTGGATATCTTTGAACTGATTTCCATGTGGGTGGAAAAGAGGATTTTGAAAAATCGGTACATGGAGGACTTGCCACAACTATATCAGCGGAAGGGAAATCGCTGAGGGTCAGCAAATCAGCCTTAACAAATTTTCCTGGATATTTTTCTGAAAAATCGATTATGTCATAGCCGGTGACACTGTGCCCTCTCTCCAGAAATCCCTTAGCCCAGCCGACAAGGCCACAGTAGAGGTCGAGGATGTTCATTGCTGCACACTCCCCTCTTTCCTGCTGACATGGAATATTACCCTGAGTCTCTCGTGCACATCGTGATTGGCAGGGACAACAAAGCTATCGATGGAATAGCCTAAGCCGAATTCCTTGCTCAGAATTTCCCCCATCACTGTATAGCCCCTCAGGTCCATGCTATTCAGGAATACCTCTATGGAAGTGTGGGGATTCTGGCTGGAATCGCTTGAAACAAGATATCCCTCCATTGAAAGCATGATACGTGGATCAGCCAGAGACTGTTTCATTATCTCAACCATCGCATTATTTACCTTTTTTGTTTCCTGTATGTCTATCATTTCACACCACCACTGTTCCTATTTCGTGTCCATCTATCACTATTTTTATGTTCACTTTAGCCATATTATTCCTCCTCTCCGTAATACCAATTCCAAAAATGTATTTAAGAATAGTTTACAGTTCAGAGAGAATGTCATTCATCTGTGAATCCATCTTCTTTTTCCTCATGGATTCCCCTGCATCCATTCTCTGAACAAACCATGAAGGCAGCAGTTTCCTGTTCTGTTCCAGAAGGTTCCATGCGTTCCTGTCAATGATATAGGTCACGCCATAGTCTTCCTTTGACCTCACAACTCTCCCTGCCATCTGCATGAGTTCGATTATGGTCTGTGCCTTATACCACCTGTCAGATCTTTCCTTATGGAGAGCA
>JAKAWU010000068.1 GCA_021816965.1 Thermoplasmata archaeon
ATAATGGCATCCGTTCCCCAACAAGCTTCTCGTTTCCTGAATCATGCCATTTCATTATGTTAACTGCAAGCGTATCAATAAGTTTATGATCTGCTTTTATCCTTTCAACACGTTCCCTGAAATGCTTTGCGTCGGGAAATGAATAAGATTCAAGAATTGGAAAGCATATTTTTTCCTCCACCTCTATGTGGCATTCCTTGACATATGAATGAAAGTTTGTGAATGCGTCGTTACTGTATGGTCTATCTATCAGCCATTTTGACTCCTTAATTGCCAGATGCTCGACCATCAGTATTTCCGCCAGATCTGCCATAAATCTACCTTTGTTAATATCATCATTTCTGTCTTAAGTTTTGCTGTTCTAACATTGCCATGGGAAAATGTTATTGTCCTGCTCAGATGCTGACGGAAAGAATTGCCATGGACTCAAAAGAAGTGACCATTATGGAATCAATAATGATTCACAATGTAGTATCATGAAGAAGTCAAAAATAGAGCCAGAACTTGTCCTGCCAGAGATCATACTCCTCTTTCAGTTCTTTGATGTCTACCTTTTTGAAATTACTATCAGTTTGCTTTTCCTTATACTGCCTGAGCAGATCATTGAGATCCATTTTGGAAAGATGATCGAAATGTTCTCTGATTCTTTTCTCCACACCTGGATGAAGTTTTCCAACCTTTTTGCCTGTATAAAGAACCTTGAAGAACTTGTTCTCTCCCAGCGTAACGTGGAATATTCTCCAGTCAATGTCAAGTTCATCCTTCATGTCGTTGCCCGTTAAATTACCAAGTGCAAGCACCGTCTCCTGCCCTTCTCTGTCATTTTTAAGTTGGAATGATATCTCAAGTCCTTTTTCCATAAATTCTACACCAGCTTTTACTTTTAAAACAATGCATTAATGCATAAATAAGGTTTCCCATATTTCTATGGCAATTATATGTGGATTGTACGATAATTATTTTTCACATCATTTCTTATTGAAAACACAGGGTACCGAAAGATCTATATAGTATGTAGTAATTACTACATACAATGACAGTAATACCTGTGAAGAGAAAGTCGAAGAAGGGAAATGTCTATTACAATCTCGTAGATGAGAAGCGTATCAACGGAAAGGTTGTCCAGACGTATGTGGGTTATCTGGGAAAGAGTCTCAATTCAAAGAATGAGGTCAAGCCGGAACAGATACTGCAGTATATTGAGAGACTCCTCAACCTGCAGATCAGCCAGGAGGAGATCAATACAATCCTGAAGAAGATTGGGATAGAATATGATGCATGGCCAATAACGAAGATCATCATAGAGAATGATCTGAAACTGAACAAGCTCTTACTGAAACTGAAATGATATCCACCGTTCCGTTCAGAACCGAACTTACCACATGCCCGTACTGCCATCGAAAACTTGTATTTCACAGGAAAAGGGAGAGGCCTGTGAGGACAGCATCAGGGGATTTCACAGCACTGCACATTATAATGAAATGCAGTGCATGCAACATGAGGTTCAGGTCAAGGAGGCTTGATTCCATCATAGGACATGGATGCACCTATGCAAACGATGTCATGCCTGATATATCAATCAGGAGATTCATTGACGGAAGATCATGCCAGGAGATATCCTCATCCTTGAATATATCGGAAAGCCATGCCAGAAGGCTGAGCAACATGGCACTTGGCATATTCTCCGATATACACAGGGAAAACACGGAAAGACTGAAATCATCCATGAAATCATCCATGAAATCATACATACTGCAGATAGATGGCACAACCGATGCTGATTTCCGCATGATAGTGGTTGCAAGGGATGTAGTATCCGGATTTATCCTCATGGTGAAGAGATGCGATTCTGAATCGCATGAATCCATTAAGGGCATACTGGAAAGTGTGAAGAAACAGTTTGGCGATCCATCGGGCATAACATGTGATATGCGTGCAGGAATCATATCAGCTGCACTGGAGACTTTTCCAAAAACACCCATAAGGATATGCCTCATGCATTTCCTCCGTGACCTTGGCAAGGATCTCATGAGAGATATGCACACAAATCTTGGCATGATGATAAACAGAATGAGGATAAAAGATCCCCTGAAACGCATATTCCGGGATATGCCGGATTATGACCAGGGGACGCTTGATGAGATCCATAATGGACATTATGAAGACAGGGGTAAGATGGAGATCATGTCAGTGAGGAGGATAATGGAAAAACTTGTGGGATTCACGGGGAGTTCAGGGTACGGATTTCCATTTTCACTGAAGCACCTGAACTTCTATATGGCATGTAAGGAGGCCATGAACAGACTGAACCTCCTTTCGGAGAAGATCCAATCGGAAGATGCAAAGAGATACATATCATCCATTGAGTGTGTCATGAAGAAAATAACGGATAATCCTGAAATAAATGCCACTGGAAGGAAACTCGGTTCTGTCAACGCATTGTTCCAGTCACTGAGACGGATGTTCAGGGTACCTGATAAGGGAAAGCTGTCCGATGAGATGGACACTTCAGATGATGATCTCATCCATGGAAGATGTGATATGAAATATTCATTGAACACCTGAATGTATTCCTTCATGCGAGAATACCTGATCACATCAGGACAGCTGCAAAGACAATCATTGAGAGATACCGTAACAGGGAAAGCATGCTCTTTGCCAATAATCCTGAACACACAATACCGAGAACAAACAACGGAATGGAAAGATTCTTCCGTAAGGTGAGAAGGAATGTGAGGAAAAGAACAGGAAACATCAACACTGGAAATATTCTGGCACAGAGTGGTGAATCCCTTGCACTGTTCCAGAATATGGGCAATCCTGAATACGTGAAGATTGTGTTTGGTTCGGATGGCATGGCAAAGATATTTGGAGATCACAGGAAGAGATTAAGAGACAGTCACATGACCACAAAGATGAAACTGGAACTTGTGGATAGGGGGATGGAGATGCTTATGAATGATACACATCCCGATACAGTATACACAAAAGAGCTCATGGAAGAGGCAAACAGTATGAGAAACGCCCAGAGAGTACTGTAAAGAAGTTAATCCAGCAGTTCATTTACAATCCGCCATTTCATTCATTATTCTGTGCATGGATGCATGTTTTTAACCGGAATTATTGTAAGACATAACGGGACATACAACAGATCTAAGGGAGATTTCACCATGTTACCGTGTGTCAATCCATGAATGATTGCCATAGCCATATTTTTCTAGTTCTTCACATTTTTTTGTTTTGAATGGATTAGTAGTTTATGCGTGAACCTTTTGCGCAGTTTCGCTGGGATATTACCACTTCAAGGATTGCTGGCGGGATCCCTATTGATCTGAATTTATTTCTGCCTGAAGGTGTTTGGTCATTCACGCCGAGTAATCTGACTGTACGAATGCTGGTATGCGTAGAGGAATATGCTTATCCAACTATTTTCACTTCTATTTACCAGTGGCCGGATTCATTCCTGACATATGATTACGAAAGGGTTCAGTTTCATTTCTTGTCTTGTGAAAAGTGAGTTCATATTCCTCCGTTGTAGAAATATTCTTACGATGAAAGAGAAATTCCCTGTTTTAGAAGTATTTCATCTGTAAAAGATCAGAGCTTGTTAATTACAATCGAAATCCTTCTATCTTACGGTGCTATTGTATGTCATGGAATATAGAAAACTTGGAAACACGGGTACACTGATAAGTGAGCTCTGCCTTGGAACAATGACCTTTGGTGGACAGACGAGCGAACCTGAAGCGAAGAAAATTATGGACAGATTTTCTGAAGAGGGTGGAATTTTTTTCGATACTGCAAACGTTTATACCGGAGGTAAATCAGAAGAGATACTGGGTAACTGGCTTTCTGAACATGACAGGGATGATTATGTAATAGCAACCAAGGTAAGATTTCAAAGTGGAAAATCAAAGAATTCAATAGGACTTGGAAGAAAACACATATTGAAATCAGTAGATGAAAGCCTGAAGAGATTGAAAACAGACTACATCGACCTTCTGCAGGTTCATACGTGGGACCCAGTTACTCCCCTGGAGGAGACACTTGCCACTCTTACTGGACTTGTGGATTCTGGTATCGTCAGATATATTGGAGCTAGCAATTTGAGGGCATGGCAGTTTGAAAAAGCTCTGGGTGTGAGCAGAGAACGTGGACTGGAGAAGTTTGTGAGTCTGCAACCTCAATATAATTTGCTTTCCAGGTCAACTGAAAATGAGATCATACCTATGGCAGTAAACGAAGATGTTGCCATACTACCATGGAGCCCGCTTAAGAGCGGTGTGCTCAGCGGAAAGTACACCAGTGATATGCAATCGCCGCCTGAAGGTACGAGACTTGGGGATGCTTACAAATCGGGAAGGAAAACACCATGGGAACTTAACAATAACCAGTTCACATGGAGTGTTGTGACCACTCTTTCCAATGTAGCCAGGAAGGTAGAAAAGACAAATTCGCAGGTGGCACTTAACTGGCTTCTTTCGAAAAAGGGTGTAACCTCTCCAATAATTGGTGTTAGAACCATGGAACATCTTATGGACAACCTTGGCTCCCTTGGG
>JAKAWU010000020.1 GCA_021816965.1 Thermoplasmata archaeon
AACCTTTTCTGTTCTTCACAGAATCATAGTATTCACGTATGGGTTTATTTCTCATCATGACAGTATCCACAGCCAGTGAGAGGGCCCATCTTGCTGTCTGTGCACCCTCCTTTGACATGTGTCCTCTCCTCTTTATTGTGGACGAATCCTTTGTGCTTGTAATGATCCCGAAGAATGAGGCCAGTTTGTCACTTGTTTCAAATCTTGATACATCACCAATGTATGATGAAAGGAGAGAGGCAAGATAATAATCTATACCAGGTATTGACATGAGGAGTTTCACATCTTCCGATTCCTTTGCTGTTTTCTTTATCTCTCTTTCCAGTGGGATGATCTGTTTCTCAAAGAATTCAAGCCTTTCGATCATTGTGGTGAGAACAAGATCCTTCTGGTTGTTGAATCTGATCTCCTTCATGGCATTTCTTCTCTTAACCGAGAAATTGTCGTTTAATTCTGGAAGATTGTCGAATATACCCTCCCTCTTGAGATATCCTATGATGGAATTTTTCATTGAGGATATGGATTTTCCAAGTTTAACCCTCTGAATGAGAAGATCACGGAATATCCTATCATTCTCGTCAAGGAGATGTGATTCAGGTATCATGCCAACAAGATGCAGTTTCGCCAGTTTAATAGAATCCACACGATCATTCTTTTTCTTTGATTTCGTTATCCATGATAATTCCTTTGGATGGGCCACTGTTACGTTATTATATCCAAGACCTTTCAATGCTCTCGATACTGAGTATGCGGATCCGGATGCTTCGAACGCAATTCTTGTCTCAAGTGGTATCTTCTTTGCGAACTCAGAGTATCCCTCTGCATTCATGAAGAACTTGAATTTCTCTTTTATTTCACCATCTGGTGCCATATATGTTACACTGCTTTCCTTCTCTTCAAGATCTATTTCTACTACGAAACTGTTCATACGATCAATACGCTTCTTCCCCTTATCCATTTTTTCCCTCCACTGCGGCTCTTATGGCTGACTAAGAGCCGCTTACTGAAGGCTGACCGCCCGTGAGAATTTAGTATTCTGTCAGAAATGCTCAAAATTTGGATATATCCATAAGAATAACAGAAAGGGAAATATTTTCCACTGCCTGAATTGCAATTTTGAACTTCATGCGGATCTCAATGCAGCAAGAAACATTGAGGTACTTGTTAAATCTGAAAACTTCAGGCTGTTGTCAACAAGCCAATCGTTGCGGTTCGATGAATTCATACCTACGGGCATGAGGGGGACCAGCAGCAAGCCCCTTCCGTCAGAAAGGGGTAGTTGACACACACTAACCACACTATTTAAACAACAATGATATTCACTGCAAGAATAAGGAAAAAATATATGCCAAAAATAAAAAGTATTGCCGAACTGAATACGCTTGCTGCCATTTCAAATTTTATACCCCATTTCAAGTATGATTTTTTTACAATTATACTGAATATGATAAGATAAAGAATTATTCCTGGGTAAAAAAAGTAAAAAGGTTCTATTCCCTGGCTGTTCATAACACTTATTCCTGCGGTTATCCACCATCCAATCTGAAGAGGATTCATCATCCCAGTCGTAAAACCTTTGAGATATCCAAAATAATTCTGTTTACTCGGTAATTTCACTTCATCTTCTTTCTCAGGAAGATTTTTGAGTATTGAAAATCCGAGAATGATGAAATAGATGCCACCAATAGCATAAAGTTCATCATAAATCGAGGAAAGGTTTATGGAATTCCTCAGGTAAAAAACAAAGATCATCAGGATAAAATCTGCTGTCATTGCCCCAAAACCAACCAATACGCCGCTCTTAACAGATGTTCTGGATCTTTCCACAATCATTGCTGTTATGGGGCCTGGCGGGGCTGCCATAGAAATACCAAGGGATGTTCCTGCAAGGACGGTGAATATTGTTAGCAATTACAAGGGAAATTATCTGTATTAATTAATATTTGTTATTTTTGAGTCTATCTAATCTTTAATTGACATTCTTTCGAAATTCTTCTCACATGATGTGATTGTTCCTGGGGGTTTCCAGATTTTTCTATTTCTAGAAAAACATGGAAGTAATCAGATTCCTTGCATCTTTCAATTCCTCATCCATAGATGAATCATTTCTCATTTTGAAATGCACTTTGGACTGAAAAGGTATTTCCCGACTCTCTTATTTTTTAAACGGTTATATTATAACTTCCATTTCCTTCAATTTGGTGGATATCTTTGGTTCAAATTCCATTTTCGATAAGACATTCTGCTCAATGTCTAAACCAGGAGCAATTTCAACGATTTCAATTCCCTGAGGTGTGAGTTCCATAATGGCTCTTTCTGTTATATATGTTATTTTCTTTCTCTGAACTGAAGCCTGTTTTCCACTGAAAAATATTCTATAAACATCATTTACAAATTTCACGGTATCTCCATCTCTGTTTATTTTCAACCTGCCGTTTGACAACTGGCAATCAATTTTTCCACCCATAAATTTACCCATGAAAAACGTAGCAGGAGAACCCTGCGCTATAACAGGAAAACCCCCCGGTCCAGTGATCTTACCTGGGATAAAGGATGGATTCACATTTCCAAATCTATCAACCTGAAGAAACCCCAGTGCCGCCATATCGATAATTCCACCTTCATAATTTGAAAACATGTCCGGAATCGTGGATACAGCAAAGAATCCCTTACACACACCAAAATTTTCCCCCGAAAGCGAAACTCCACCCCATGGTCCGGATTCGACTACAGGAACTATACGATCTTCAAGGCGATTCTCATAGATGTATCTGCCAATGGATGCAGGAATTCCCACACCAAGATTTATCATGATGTGATCCTTATTTCCCAGTGCTTTAATCAGCCTCATTATTCCCTGTTGCACAATAATTTTTCCCGCAACGTCCAGTTCCTTTTCCTTCACAGAAAATTCAGGACTCGCAATATAGCTGTTCCCAACCGAAACTTCAGGGTCGAATGACAACTGTGGACTCTGGCAGTGAAATTCCTTGGGGGATATTATGACAGAATCTACCAATGGCCACGGCACCTCCACTTCATGTGGAGCCATGGTGCCTCCATGCATCACCCTGCTAACCTGGGCATACACTTTCCCGGATACAGGTTTTGCCTTTGTTGCCTGTGCAATCGTAAGAACTGTACCTCTGAAGGGCTCGTCAGTCACTGAAAGATTTCCCTTAGCATCTGAAATTGACGCTCTGATGAATGCAAAATCTGGTTTTGGGCCCTCAAAAAATAGTGATTTCTGACTGTCTACCTTGATTTCACTGATCTTACAGAGATTCTGCTTCCTGGCGACATTGTTCAGCGTCCCACCCTGAAGTTCAGGATCGAGATATGTTCCCACACCTATCCTGCTTAACAGTCCTGGCCTGCCAGATGCAATTTCCCTGAGCCAATATGCAGTAACACCAATGGGCCAGCTGTATATGGGCATTCTTTCCTCCAGAGCAATTTTCTGGAGATATTTAGAAAAGCCGAGGAACGGTACAAGAATTCCTCTTATAAATTTACTGTCATTGTATTCGTAAATATATTTCATTATTAAATCCAGCCCCCGTCCTGAAGCCGCTGGCAGTGCATCACACACAAGAAAAAGATCTGAAGGCTTGCCCGTTTTGATATATGTTTCCAAAAGCAAATTCATGAGATATTCTGGCGTTGTTCCAAGGTTGAAACCGGATATCGCAACGACAGAACCTTTAGGAATAATTTCAGAAAAATCAGGATATTCAAGGAACTCTGCTACCATTATAATCATCAAAACATCATTCAAATATATAGAAATGTTTGCACTGACATATCAGGCAGTAAAGTAATCGGAGTCAATTTGGGATGAATTAATATTTACATATTTGACAGCATACGATGGTTGTTTTTTCAAAATGTTAAAATAAATTAAACCATTCTAATTTCATGAGTGAAAAAATAAAACTTAGATGGAATGGACATGCGTGTTTCGATATGGAGGACCTCGAGACTGGGAAAAAACTGATTATTGATCCTTTCATTGAAGGTAACCCTTCATCCAAAATCAGGAAGGAGGATATTAAGACAGACGTGGTGGTAGTGACACATGGGCATTCTGATCATGTTGGGAGTGCACCATTCATCTGTAAGCAGAACAATGCTCCACTCGTTACCATGGTTGAACTTGCATGGATTCTTTCAGAGAAAAATGAGGGGCTTAAGGTTCATGACCTAAATTTCAGTGGCACTACTGAAGTTGCAGGAATAAATATTACTGCAGTGCCTGCAATGCATTCATCAAGTTATGAAGGAATGTATGCAGGGAACCCTGGGGGAATGATACTTGATTTTGGAGGAGTAAGAATATATCATGCCGGAGATACAGGACTTTTCAAGGACATGGAATTGATTGGTTCCGTCTACAGGCCAGATATTGCTCTGCTGCCCATAGGGGGGCATTACACAATGTCACCGCAGGACGCTGCAAAGGCTGTTACTCTCATAAACCCACATATTGCCATACCTATGCATTACAACACATTCCCACCTATTACTCAGAATCCAAAAATTTTCAAGAACCTGGTGGAAATCAATTCAAGAACCAAGGTTATAATACCTGCAATTGGTGAAGAAATTACCTTAGATTCAGTGAAATTGCACTCTCACTGAATCTACTGTTCAAATTTTAACTGAGTAGATAGATTCACATCTCTCAATTTTTCAAGATCGCTATCTTCCAGAATGAATCTTTTAATATCATCTTCCCTTCCTGATGTTCTTATTATTCTTGTTCTTCCATATCTTCCAAGGCTCTTCAGCATCGTTCCGATCATACCGTAGTCTTCAAGATCATTTATGTAATCGCTTATTCTTCTTGAAGTAAGTGGCGTATATCCCAATAAATTGCACATTTTGTTATAGAACATACCAACCTCACCAGTTGTAGCTGAGTTTGGATGAACCTGTATGGATAATATGACGGAATACAGTACTATCTTGGCATGTGTTGGAAGAGTCTTGACAGTATCTCTTAAAATGTCTGAATCAAGCTTTTCTCTAGCCTTATAAACATAGTCTCTTATAACCATAACAGAAGAGTCAAGCATTGCCAGTTCAATTGAAACCCTCATGAGATCAATCGCTTTTCTCGCATCTCCATGTTCCTGAGCCCCTATTGCAGCACAAAGGTTTATGGCAGCTTCCTCATACTGTTCTTGCTTCAATATGGATGAGACTCTGGGCAATAAAATATCCTTGAGTTGCTCCGCATTGTACGGATGGAAAATTACAGAATCCCTACTCAGTCTGCTTTTCACCCTGGAATCGAGTTTTTCGTAAAAGGACGTATCATTTGTAATTCCCACTACAATTCCTAAAACCCCAGGATTTTCGTCAATAAGCTTCAGGATGACATATAGAGAATCTCCACCATTCTTTTCAACAAGTTTATCAATTTCATCCAGTATCACAATTAGTGAAGTGCCTGCTTTTGTCATTGAACTTACAAGTTCATCATAAATTCTGTCTAGAGGCCATCCTGAAACAGGTATATTTTCAGCACCAGGAACATTCTTTGCTATGTTTACCATGATAGAATACGGGGAATCATATGCCTGGCAGTTAATGTATGATATGATCAGTCTCTCCCCTAATTTTTCGCGAAGTTTGGAAGTTACGTATTTCGTGACCGACGTCTTGCCTGTGCCTGTTTTACCATAGATAAGCAAGTGATTTGTTTTCATACCCATGATAATCCCTCTCATGGAGTTGACCATTTTTTCGATCTGCTCTTCCCTGTGAGGAAAAGAATCCGGTTCATGTGATGCGGTCAGAATTGAAATATCACCTTTCAGAGGTATTGTATGTATAGAATATTTATCAAATGGATTCAACTGGTCACCAACAATTTCTGTAAAATATAGGGATAGAAAAGGATTTTTAATACCGATATGATCAAGATATGCGAGCCGATATTGATCTATTTAGAAAATGGTCTCATGTCTATATTCAACTCTTTAAGTATTTTGCCTACAAGATACATGGAACCAGTTACAAGCGTGAAATCATTCCTTGAAATTGAATATTCATAAGCTTCCATTGGATCTTCTATAACTTTAACATTTTTGAAAACTCCCTCGGCAATCATCCTCAGTTTTTCAGGCGACTGAGCCCTCTGTGGCTCTTCAGGTGTTGTCAGTATTATACTGTCAGCGCATTTTGATATGTTGTGCAGGTAAGAATAATGATCCTTGTCTGATAGCATACCTACAATCAGGACCGGTTTGCTACTGTAAATATCCCTTACAGAAGAAGCAAGTGTTGTTGCTGCAGGTGGATTGTGACTGGAGTCAACAACAACAAGTGGATTTTTACTCACGACCTGCAGTCTTCCGGGCCATCTTGTATTATTCATTCCCTCTTCAATATTTTTCCTGTCAAGAAATTCACCGGAATTCTCAAGTGTAGATATGGCTGTACAGGCATTCTCCACCTGGAATTTTCCAGGAACATTTAGTGTTATGTCATATTCATCATTAGGTGTTATGGCCTTAAAGCTCGTTTCAAATCCATTAATTCTGAGATCTTTCACGGTAACATATTCCCATGCACGTATAATCCGGGAGTTTCTCATTTTGCAGATTCTCTCCAGTTCCTTATATGGTTCCGGTTTCTTCTCACCGGTTACAAGCGGTTTTCCATCCTTTATTATTCCGCCTTTCTCTCTCGCTATTTCCATAAGAGTTGTTCCAAGCTTGTCAGTGTGTTCATAACCTATTCTGGTAACCACTGATATTTCAGGCGTTATCACATTAGTAGCATCAAGTCTTCCTCCGAGCCCAACTTCGATGGATGCCCAATCCATACTGGTATTTTTAAAATGCTGGAAGGCCATTTCAGTGGTAATTTCAAAAAAAGTGGGATTCCTGTCATTCTTCAAGCCAGCTTCCACAAATGGCATGTAAACTTTGTATAGGGATTCAATCTCCATATCAGAAATAAATTGATCTTGGGCCAGAATCCTCTCATTGAATTCAATCAGGTGAGGAGATGTATAAAGTCCTGTTCTTTTTCTCATTCTCATAACGTTGAATATCATTGAAGAAACAGATCCCTTTCCGTTTGAGCCGGTTATGTGTATATTTTTATAAGATTCGTGCGGTTTTCCAAAGAGTGCATCATAACTCCTCATAGTTGCAAGATCATATTTTATTCCCTCTCTCTTGAGGCGATAAATAAATTCGAGAACGTCTTCTTTCAAGCAGTTGGTAAGTTTGTTCTATTATATAGAATTGATTACTTCAGTGATTCTTTCATTGAGATGTATTCAATAGGCAAGTCTGAATCATATATCATGCCAAGGATACTAAAATGTGAATTGTGCGGCAATAAGTTTCAATGTGGCTCACCGGATGGATGCTGGTGTTCATCTGTTGAGGTTGACAAAAAGAAAATAACTGAACTTTCAGAGATTGCTAAAGATTGTGTTTGTGAAACCTGTCTGAAAAGGTAAACCTGAAGTTATAATCATAGCGTACGCAATCCGACGGCTCTACTTATAGTGGACATATCAGAAAAACACACATCAAAGAAAGAATTATTTCAGTGACTATGGGGGACTGGAAAATGAAAGTTTATAAACTGGTTTCTGCCCATATCAAAATACAATCAAGTTTCTCATAATTTTTAGTATGGTGTGAATACATTCTGGGTATGCTCAACGTTATTCTTTCCTCTCTGAGAACTCTTCCTCTTTTCTTTGCATATTCAAGGATAAAATCTCTATTTTTGTAATTGTGCAGAAGATATATATTCTTGCAGTTACTGAAAATAGTATCAAGAAATGGAAGATCAGAATCACGTATTACTGCCCCAAATGGAGGATTGCAAATTGCTGTGTCAAATTTTTCCGCGACCTCGGAAATATTTCCAATCACGATTCTGCAGTTTCCATACATGCTTAGATTTGTTTTGAGAACGGTTAGTTGATCATGATCAATCTCTACTGCAACAACTTCATCTGCTCCGAGCATTAGCGCAGAAAATGATAAGACTCCGGTACCTGCTCCAGCATCCAGGATTTTTTTGCATTCAATATTTCCATCCATTGCGGCCATGAAAACAAGATAAGCTGCAGATGAAGGATCGGTAGGATACTGTTCAAGATGGTTCTTTGGATTATTAAAAGTTAGAAGTTTTGAAACAGCCATCTCAATTTTTTTCTTGTTTATATTATTCTTCAGATGCTCCCCCACCGACGGAGATATCAATGACATTTTTTGCCATTTTCTTTGAGGTTTCGAGGTCCAATCCCCTGTCTACAAGGAGTTTTTCAATCTTTTTCATGGCTCTCTGTTTTTTCCAGGTACCACCTTCATGAGCAGCAATAACAATGAACCTTGCAATTTCCCTGTCCACATTAATGCCAAAGCGCTCCCTCATCTTTATCTGCCATAACGGTATGAGAATTTCTGGGATATTCCGTAAATTACTGCTCTGCCTTCTTTTTGCAATGATACTGTCAACTTTTTTTCTATCATTCAAAGGCATGCTTAAGGATACAATCCTTATAATTAAATATAACGTTTCATCGTAAAAATATTCCTTAACTCGTCATTAGTGACATCCCCTCAAATAACGCAGAGTCCCACACGTTTTATCTATCGGAGTTACCATTGCTTGCAGAGCTCTAATCTCTACGAGAGTGAATTCAGGAGGGCCACTATCTCCATCATTTCCACATTGCTGATATTTATTGTGCCATAAGTTTTCTTTCTCATTCATGTTGAAATCAAATCCTCAAGTGCAATCACATCAAAGGGAAGGTTTACGATCTGTCTTGAAATCACATGGTTAGTATCCTGCACGAACCTTCTCTCTCTTCCGCTCATTTTCCTTAATTTATCATGACTGGAACAAGTGACCGCATGCTGCAATTTTTTTATTGTATCGATATCTCCACATCACTTCTTTCATGTGTGCTGAATCTAGGAATTTATTGTTTGACAACACGCAATGTTCTTTATTCCTCTGTCTATTCCAATTGTTTGTATCTCACTGCGTATTTTTCGTTCCACTTCTATTTCAGGTAATTTAACCCGTGTCATCACTGAAATACTCCAGTGTTTATTGTCTATGAGTGCCAGTGCATTGATGCATTCACCAATGTATTTCCCCAATGATTGGGGAATGGGCAATTAGAAATACAAGCCTCCCATAAACGTTAGTGAACGATAAAGTATGGGCATCTGGATAGAACCTGAATGTTCTCCTGTTATACCTTATGATAGGGATTTCCCGAATATTTCCTTCATGAGTTTGGTCTTTTTCAATGATTCCGATGCCTTATACATTGCGTTCTGGACAAGTCCTCATAGTAATGTATGTATGGCTTTCCCGGTATCTTCGCACATTTCTATGTTAAGCACGTTCTTGTTATATGAATGTTTTTAAAAATCGTAATCCAGAACTATATGGCATTCTTCCATGAATTGTCTTCCCATTTCCAGAAGCAATTTGTCGTAAGTAAGTTTTAGCTTAATAGTTCTGAGCATTGTTTAATAGAATATGATGCAATATGTATAGATGTTCGATCTGATCCCTTGCAAAGCCCCTGGTCTTTTCGCGCATAACTGATAGAGATCTAATTACTAAACCCTCGTGAAAATAGTGAGATGGAGACCGTTCTGTTATGACCGCATATATACCCCTTAATTTCTCATTTTTATCGCAATTCCCTTCTTGACTTTCCCGAGAAGTTCGTGAGGCATTTTTGCAATACCGACACCACGCAATTCATTATTGTGATGAACTACAACCTCATCCTCTCTCCTTACTTCTGGAGTTGACCCCAGTACACCCATTGCGTAAACAGATGCTGTAGGGCGGAAATTATCTATTTCAATACAAAATTTTGACTCCTTAAGGAACATCCATGCCCCCTCCCTGTTAATGGTGAGCTTTCCAAGTTTATCGTTATATATGAGATTTGGTTTTCCAGAACTCGAAAGCATAAATTGATTATATGACTTCATCACTTTCATTTTCAGGATATATGGAACTATCCAGTTTCCAAATTGGTATGCAGCAACAGACGAAAATTTTTCCATTAGATAGTCTCTTCTGGAACCATTATCCATTCTAATTTGGGATAGTTGTTCCAGTAGGGTATCGAAAGGATTTTCCTTCTTTTTGTCCCATGTTATGTAAACTGAATTAGGTATTTCGAAATTCTCGATGAATTTCATGTCTTCAGGAAGGAAGAAAATGGAAGAATCGTATTCATTTCTCTTTATGAAATATTGAATAGATTTTCGGATGCTTTCAACCTCCTCGGAATACCACCTGCCCGTGACGGGGATATCATAAAACGAAGGTGGGTAGGTTTCCTCAAGTTCTCTTGGAACAAGAGCAATTGGTGAAGAAACTATTATTTCATGAACGTATTTCCTATACTTGCCTATGGCCTCTATCAAGGCCCTATGGGACCTGGATTGTGAATAGGGTTTTTTAGCAGAACATGGAATGAATAGCGCAATCTTTGCATTGTTTGGTTTCATATAATTTTCCCTTATATACCTATTATATCTCACAATATCCGGTCTCCCAAGTGAATCTAATGTTCCTGCAAAAATGGCTGGAGTTGTCCTCGGATACATTTTTTCATACAGTTCATAATGATTATTTTGCACCTTTCTTAATATTTCGGTGTTTTTATGAGATACGTTGAACTTCTCAACCGCCTCAATAAGCATATCTTTTTCGCATGCGATTCCAAGTAGTTTAACCTCTTTTCTCATAAATTCCCTATTTTCCAAGGAAGAATCTCTGTCAACAACAACCCTTCCAAACATTGTATAAGACGTGTGATTAATCCCCTCTATATCTGCGGTCAGTTCATCAAAAACATCCACCCCGAGATAGTACAAGGCTGGAAGTATATATGGATCGGAAATTCCCGGGATGTAAAGGAGTTTGTCATATCCCAGTAATTTCTTTGTCATCATTATGGTGTTAATCAGAGAGGATGCACTTATACGATTTTGTAAAACTCCTTTTGGTACTATGAAATTTTCACTTTCGAGATAGGAGAATGACTCGTTTCCATTCTTTAATTCCATTCTCTCACAACTTTCCCCTGCGATATTAAAATTTTCGAAATCCGAAACCAATTCATTATGGGATAAAATCATTGGAAACTGAATTGTTCCTGAATCTTTCTCCAATATTCCGGACCTTGCAAAGGCAAAGAATTTCTGTGACTTGATCACTAATGTGCATATCATTCTGTTAGTTAAAACTTACAATTCATGAGCAGGAAAGCGAATGATCTTGAGATTTAGACCATTTCTGAAACCCTATGAGATTGCGAAGGCATTAACATTCGGTAGGAAACTATCGCTGTAAAAAAACTATATTCCATATAGGCAGGGATGTTTGAAGGTGTAGCAATTATTCCCAATGTGATTGAACTTTCAGGATCCGAAAGAAATAAAAACTCTGTAATTAGTTTTTAAACAACAGTAAAACTAATGAGAGTTAAACACGGAAGGGAGGAAAAAGTGAGAAATCTCAATCCTTCAATGTGTATAGTGTTATTGTAATATTTTCAAGGAAAAAATTGAAATTTTTGAAATTTTAGTTTTCATGATTATTGGTGTGTTTATTCAAAACATTAATAAATAACGTAATATTATGAACCTGTCAGTTGATTGAAATGAGTGCAGAGGAAGATATTTATGTTCTGCCAGGGGACAGCATTGGATTTGCTGAAGAATATGTTCCAGGAAGAAATGTTGCTGAAATAGGTGGGGAACTTATTGCGTTGGTTCCTGGAAATGTTGTGAAGAACGATTCAAAATTCCTGATGTTCATAGAAGGTTCAAAGAAAAAATTGAAATTTTTCAATGGTGATATTGTATACGGACAGATTACTAAAACTGATCAGAGGCAGATTATAATTTCTATTGCAGGTCTTCAGAAAGGACATGAAATTGTTTCATGTAATGTGGAAGGTTATATAAGATTAGGCGGAAGAAGGGACGATGGCCCACCGCTTGCCGTAAGAACCGGTGATCTAATAAGGGGTAAGGTAATCAGGGTGGGACAAAACCTTGAACTGACCATTCATGGAACAAATCTTGGCGTGCTTAAAACTAGGTGCGCAAGATGCAGGAATGTCATGGCGCTTGTCAACTCCGAGCTCTACTGTGAAAACTGCCAGAGAACTGAAAGCAGAAAAATTGCACCTGATTACGGAAATCTCAGAATTTAAGGTGAAATAATGGTAAACGACACAAACGTAAAGGAAATAGAGAGGATGAGCCGGGAACTAAGCACTATGAAAAAGGAATTAAATGACATGAAGGAGATAGTCAGGGGCTTGGTTCAGTTCATAATGAAAAGAGAAGAATTGGACGAGGATGAATATAACTGAGAGGATGAGATAAAATGATGCCGATGAAACTGCTTGAGGAGAATCTAAACAAGAAAATATCACTGCTGCTTAAGGACAATAGAACAATGGAAGGGCTTCTTACAGGATATGACGAATACATGAACATGGTCATGGATGACGTTGAGGAAATAGGAAATGAAACAACAAGAAAACTGGGCTCCGTCATCATCAGAGGAAGCAACATAGTGAGAATTGTCCCACTATAATTTTTTCCTCTCTTCAACTTGGGATAGGTATATAAGAAAAACAGTTTTTCACGTGTGAGTGAAGAGATCCCACGACTTTGCAATGGGATGAAATCGAATAAAAAACTATGTGATGTAATTGTATATGAAAATCTGTCCATACCTGAAATGGTAAGGCACTCTCTAGAAGAGTAAGACGGTTAAGTTGGATTGTTCGTAAGAATAAATTTATTTCAGCGACATTTTCTTAGTAATAGGTAGAGATATAAGCCCTAAGCTCTTCTGGAATCATGCTGTGGGTTGAAGCCCCACAATGGATAAAAAATAGCTCCATTCTTATTGCTGGGGAATGTTAACCATCAAATCGTTGCGGTTTGATGAACCATGTCTATGTGCTAAGAAGAGACCAGCAGCAAGTTCCTTCCGACAGTGAGGAGCAGTTTACTTATAGTGTCAAAGTACCAATAATTTTATTAATTGGTAAATACTGTTAATTTACCATGGTTGATATAAACCCAAAATTTATCGCTGCAATAGTTATTGCAGCCATTCTCATAGCATCTGGTATATATTATTTTCATGGTGATTATCAGGCTAAACCTTACGAAAAACTGGAGTTAAAGTTTTTTGTGGGCGAAGTCCCAATACTTGCATTTAACCAGATGGGATCATCGGCATCTCCTGTTGGAAATGCTACAATTCACGTATCAGGAACAGTAACGACCTCAAATGGGCCATTGAAACACTCAACTGTTTATATATATGATTTTCCTTGGGTAGTTGCTGCAAATACAACAGGAAACGGTTCATATTCTTTTACATTCCTTATGTATGGAACTTTTACAATTGGGTATAAATCTATGGGGTACACCACAACCTATAAGACATTTACCATGTTAAATGGAAATTCGCTTAAGGAGAATGTTTTTCTCAAAAAAGCTGAGATATACAATGTTTCAGGAAATACATTAAACCAGACAGGAGTTAATATTCCTGATGTGAATGTTGTTTTCCATAGCTTCTTTGGTTCATATCAAACAATTTCAGGGAATGTTGGAAACTACATCAATCCGGCACAGAATGGAACATATCTAATCATAACTTACAAGAATGGATATAATTCCACTCCAAAGCCAAGGTTTGTTAATGTTACTGGTTCAATTATTAACAATTTCAATCTTGTGATGAACAGGACGAATTCTACTACTTATTATATCAGTGGTCTAGTTCTGAACCGGTTAGGCACACCTATTTCTGGTGCTAAAGTCCAGGATACTGTTCTGACGTCAAAGGGGCCCATCCAAGCACTTTCTGTATACACCAACTCTAAAGGATTTTATATTATTCCCGTTCCCGGTGGTTATAATAATCTGACATTTACGGACGTGGCTTTTCTCACCAACAGCACAGGACAAATTCTTGTGACCTCTAATATGACAGAAAATATGGTAATGATTAGTAGGGATCCTTTTACTACAACAGGGATTGGTCCTACAGGACTTACATTCCTTCCCTCATTCATGCAGGAGTACGGATTGAATTATTTGGATGGAAACTTATCCTCAATTGGCTTTTCATCAGGACAGACCTCATTGAACTTTAATATAAAGATACTTAATTCATTCTATAGCAATTCTCCACAGAGCAGTTCTTTCTTTTCAGGAATGGTTGGAGCAATTGCAGGCAATTTCAATGGCACAATTTATTACGAATCAATAAGTGTCAAAAATGTTAATGGCTTAATAACCGCCACATCACATTATGCAGGATCATACGATATTGTGCTATATCTGAACGGATTCAATATTTCTGAAGCTTCGCAGAACATCCCGACAACTAAAACGTATTCTGTTACTATGACACCTTTACCTGGCCAGTATTTTAGGACAACTCTCAATGCAACCAATTCAGTCACAGGCCAGAAACTTTTCTTCACCAATGATACTCTTCTGGAAAACCTCCTTCCGGTGAACTTTTCTGCATATTCAAGCACCTCTTCCTTCTATTACTTCATAGACACTTCTCAGATATATTCCATAACACTGACATATTCAGTGAATGAAATAGGTTTCATAAACGGTACAAAATCAATTGTTGTTAAAAGCACCAATCCAACCTATGGCAGTAAAACTGGTGTGATTAATATCACTCTGTCCATGACACCTTCCACGAGTATTTCATCTGGTTTCCTGAACACAACAAGAACTGTGCCTGGAATCTCACAGAGTGCCATATCGTCAAAACTGACAGACGTCCAGACTTCAAATATCAAGAACACAGGCAATTCAACCTATGAGATAAACCTCACTTCAGAAAGTACCGGTGAGGGGGGTTTTCAATTCATTATTTACACTGAAATCAATGGATATGTCTATTCAAAAGTGGTCAACTTTAGTAATACAATTAACGCAAACCTCAATTTCAGCGGTTTCTATAATGGGAATTTCAATGCTGTTATTGTAGGGCAAATGTGGAAGAGTAATGATTTTACTTATCTTTTCACCTATGGACAGAAAAATTATTTTCAGAACACAATTCCTCTAGTTGCGAGAAACGTTTCAATTGCAAACATTTCTGTAAAAAGCAAACTCAGCAAGGATCTTGAGTTGTACAAGCTCGGTGGAAATCTCAGCGTTCCTGTTGCAGGTATAGCAATTGGAGCATATTCCATAGCAATGAACTGGACTGCGGTGAAAAGCAATGTTACAGGAACACATTATACATATTATCTTCCTATGAGCAGCCCCTATTCAATAGAATATATTCATCCTCTGTACATTCTGAATATCACTTCAATTTCCTTAGCAAAACAGAAATACATCAATGTTTCAATGTATGTTAACTCATATGGATCAATTGCTATAGTTAACACCTCTGTGAACACCACCATTGAACCTCATCAGAGCAATGGAGTATTCCATCCATTTAATTTTGTCACAGGAATAGGCAATACGTATTATATTGTTGGATGCAATTCGCAGCCTATCTTCTACACCATCACCATAGACAAATTGAATTTCACCACAAAGCCATTGCTTTTAACGCAGACTAATCCACTCAATATTGAAAATATATCACTGGTATCAGGAGTAAAACTTGCCAATTTAACTCCAAGTGGATCTATTATCTATAACAATTCTGTAGATAAGCCATCGAATGAGTTTGTAATAACAAACACTTCTTTCTGGTCTGAAGTGTCTTCATCAGGCACACTTGTAAAATCAAAACAATATAATCTGACAACGGGTGGGTACTTGAACATAATAAACCAAAACTTTTATCCACCAACTTATCCTGCATCATACATCAACAATATCAACTTCCTTTACAATTCCACCACTACATCTCTCAGCTTTAAGATATATCTTGGCAATAATGGTGTACCGGAAGATGTGATGGTTTACTATGGATACAATTATGCAGTTGGAAACGGCTATGTGAAAACAGAATAAATCATACTTCAGGATGTGAAAAATATGGATGATGACAGAACAGATAAATTGAATATGACCAAGAAGAAAATTCTTTCCTTCTTTGGCCCAAGAAAAATGAGAGAAGAGACAGTTGTGAATATCAGGACAATCGCAGATATACCTCCCATCATCGACGTGAGGCAGAAACTGGGAAACGGCAACTATATCGGTGCAATAAACTCTGCAATGGAATATATCGAAAATGACATAAGTAAGTTTTTCAATGTGCAGTTCAACAAAAAGTACACAACTCTCTTCAATCTTTATAAACAGATGGTCGTGTTTGAAAAGGACATCAGTCCAGATATAATAATCGACAAGGAAAGTTTTGTTATCGAAACCAGCCAGATACCTATCCCAAAAGAAACAAAAGAGGAAAACCTCCTTTCAGCAATTAGGAAATTTGGAATATTTATTTATGATGTCTACAATCCTATGAGGTATGCAAGGAAGATGGAATTAAGCATTGATGATGTGGTGAAAAGAATGGTGGATATTTACAGTTACATGGATCTCAAAGAGTTATATTTCCCTGATTCCAGGACAAGAAGATAATGACAACAGCAGGCATCGAAGGACTCATACAGACTTTTTTCACATACCTGATTCAGAACCCATTTAATGATCTCAGGTTTTTGGTTCCTCTCAGCCTTGTTTTTGCATATGGACTTGTACTTAGACACAATTCATCAAAAAGTAAGATAGATTTCAATCCTAATTTATCCCAATCCAAGGAACCGTTTTCCATTCCAGACGATTACCTGAATAAGGAGATGTTGTATGTGACAAAACTTGACGTTGATCACGTTGTGAACATGATGTATAAAAGCTCAAAGGAAATAAAGAACCTTACCCATTATATTTCCAGCAACCGTTCCAGATATAGTAGAATAAAGTATAGACTTGGATATACGCAATCCAATAGGAGGAAAGAAACGCTCGAAAAGAGAATGGAGGAATGTGCAAGAAACATTCTCAATGCCTACGGTACGTTAAGGAAAATTATCATGGATATCGAAATGGAATCAAAGGAGGTATAAAAATGGGTATAGATGCAAAAGAATTGATATATATAAGAAACAGCGTTAAATCCATCACAGATGAGATAGGTCGAAAGATTATTGGATCACAGAACACAATCAAGTTCATGTTCATAGCCATGACAAGCAGCAACCACATACTTCTTGAGGGGGTTCCAGGACTTGCGAAAACACTCATAGCAAATGAGTTTGCATCTCACCTAAAGATGCCATTTAAGAGGATACAGTTTACTCCTGACATGCTTCCCTCGGACATAACCGGGAGCATTATATTCAATCTGGAATCAAGAAAACTGGAATTCCGTGAAGGGCCAATATTTACAAACGTGCTTCTCGCCGATGAGATCAACAGGACACCTTCCAAGGTACAGTCTGCTCTTTTGGAATCAATGGAGGAAAAACAGGTCTCAGTTGGAGGTATAACAAACGATCTTCCAAAACCTTTCTTTGTAGTTGCTACACAGAACCCCATAGAGCAGGAAGGAACATTCCCGCTTGCAGAGGCCCTTATGGACAGATTCATTTTTAGGGTAATTCTGAAATATCCGCGGAGAGATGAGGAACTGAGGATCCTTAACAGAAATCTTACAGGCAAATCAAACCCCACCTATATAGATCCTGAATTCATGTTGAAAATGAGGGATATGGTAGATTCCGTATATGTTTCAGATGACATGAAGGAATATATGGTAGATCTGATGAGAAGAACAAGAGAAAACAACAAGGTGTATGTTGGGGCAAGCCCGAGAACAACTGCAAAACTTCTAAACGCTGCAAGATCCTGCGCATTGATTCATGGAAGAGATTACATAGTTCCTGAAGACATATATTACATTGCGCATGCCCTTCTAAATCACAGAATTATTCTGAAACCTGAAGCCTTAATAGATTCAGCAGAGGCTGGAGCTGACACGGCAATGAAGATAGTTGATGAAATTCTTGGAGAGGTGCCTGCTCCACAATGATGAAGAAAATGGCGTTTGGGGTACTGGCAGCTCTTTATGGGGGATTGTTTGAATCCTTCATATATGGGCTGTACGGTTACCAGATACTTACGTTCATTTTCATGGCATTGATTATTACTGTCTGTGCAGACATAATTATGCTTCACAGGTATGTTGAGAAGTCAGTCTCAAAAATACTTGTCACAAGAAAGATAAGTAGGGAGGAGATGAAAAAAGGGGATAAGATAAGGATCGAGTTGACTTTCACCAACAAAACAAATACAAGTATGCACTTCTTCTTTTTTGATTTTATTCCTGATGCATTTACAATATCTGGCGACTTCCAGGGCAAAATAAATCTTAAACCGGGCAAATCAGTGACGAAGATTTACCATATAGTTCCGGGAATTATAGGAAAATATACCATAGGCCCAATTAAAATCATTGCTTCAGACGGACTAGGTTTGGCGTATGTTACACTTTCTGTGGAGAAATATACCTATCCAAAAGTTGCACCTTCTTCAAAGGATGTATTCATGGAGAGAAGTGAAAGGATGAGCAACATGATATTCACCATGGGGTTGCATTACTCCAGAAAGGCCGGGCAGGGTTATGATTTTTTTGGCATCAGGCCCTATACAGAATCGGATGACATGAGACACCTTGCCTGGAACAGGTACAATTTATACGGGAATGATGATCTTTTTGCGAAGGAATGGGAGGAAGACAGACAGATAGATGTGATTTTCTGCATTGATTACAGCATTGGCAGTAATTCGGGACACGGTGTTTCCAGAATGTATGATTCAATGGTTTCCGCTGCGATAAACAGTGCTTATGCGGTACTTAAGAACGCGGATAAGGTTGGGTTTATAATTTATTCATCTGCTCTCAACTATTATATCCCTCCAACCTCAAGGAAGGATTCAATTGAAAAATTTGAAAAGATCACATCAAATATACGGCCAGAAGGGACTTTTTCATTGGATAAAATAAATGAATACATCAAAAAATGCATCAGGAAGAATGCAATGGTTTTTGTATACTCATCACCTTCATACGGAAAATTCACTGGTCATGAGGACCCAAAGTTGATTAATACACAGAAGCAGGAGTATTATTACATTATGAATCCTGAGGGATTCTACCCTATACCTGATTCGGAAAGCCTTGAATGGTACAGGAAAGGAGTAATTCAAAACGAAATCATGAGCATTCGAAAATCAGTTTATTCTATACGAAGTTTTGGGGTTATTGCAAGAATGGTTACAAGAAACAACATATTCACCACCACTATGTCAGATTATATTAATGGCAGGGAAGGAAACAGAGGTGCATGATGGAAAGAAATGACATTTACGGTTACATATTCAATGCAATGATAATGATGCCTCCAATCGCAATGTTTGCATATGCAGCACCAATGGAAGCTGTATATTGGCAGTGGTGGGCCCCAGCATTCTTCATCCTTCCATTGGTAAAATATTTCTCACCCAGCAGGGTAAGGCCTTATGTTTACCAGATATCTATCATATCAGTACTCACCTATATGATGATCGGCCAAATCAGGGTAATGTTTGGCTACACATTCTTCCCATTCTACCTTGATAATTTTACCCCCTACGACTTTACTCTGCCATTCATTTTCACCCTTGGAACTGTCATCGCTTTTCCTGTTATTTTTGAGGGAATACTATCCAAAAGGGTACAGAAAACCCTTGCCTATATGATATGGGCCTCTGCTTCCACCATATATTTCATCACTGCCGTGGCAATCGCCCCCTTCTTTTCCAGTTCCGTATCCTCATCACTAACCTCCGCTGCTCCTGGATTACCACTGGCAAACGCATCAGGAATCCTTTATGCATACGAGGTCACAGGGGATCTTATTTATATCAATATTTACCTGTTACTCACCCAGGGATACGAATTTATCACACTGATATTGAAACCATCATCTGAGATTATGGAGATACTGACAATATCCTTCATCGTTTCAACAATAGGATTCATCTCAAAATTAAGGATAAGCAATTCTCCAGAACATCGTGCACCATTGGAGGATATGGCATATCCGCTAATAGTTGGAGGCACAGGGGCCCTAGCCATAACAATGCTGGTTAACCAGGTTTCTTCCACCTATTACGGGTTTTTGATAATCACCGTGGTTCTATTGGTGCTCACTTCATATACAAAATCACTTGACAGAAAGAAAAATTATGATGTTGTAATTAAGGATAATGATGAAAGAGCTAATACTTGAAGATGTGAATTATTATTCAAATAACGGGAATAGATTCATTCACGGAAACATACAGATCAGGGATGGTCTTATCAGGAAACTTGAAGAGACTGAAGGAAGTTCAGGAAATTATGTCATACCCGGATTCGTTAATACGCATTCACATGTTGCAATGTCCCGGTTCAGGGGCCATCTGGATGATATGGATCTTGAGCAGTTCCTTCAAAAAACATTCAAGATGGATTCTAAAAGATCAGAAGAGGATATCTATCATTCTTCGGTTGCAGGCATATATGAGATGCTCATGAATGGAATCACATCATTTATTGACCTCTACTATTCAGAAGACATTATATTCAGAGCCGTGGAAGATATGGGCATCAGAGGATTTCTTTCATGGGTAACCCTCGATAGGAACATGACAACCCAGAAAGGTAATCCTCTTGATAATTGCGAATCATTTATAAAAGAATTCAGCGGAAAAAACAGTCTCATTTCACCATCTGCAGGAGTTCAGGGTGTCTACGTTGCTTCACACGAGACAATAAAATCCGCTGGCCAGATCGCAAAGAATCATGGCACCATTCTTCATATGCACGTGGCAGAAACAAGGAAAGAGGTATACGATTTCCTTGACAGAACCGGCAGGAGGCCCGTTCAGTATCTTCTAGACAATGAATTAATTGGAGACAGCACGAATGCTGCTCACTGCGTATGGATAACAAAGGAAGAGGTGGAAAAACTGGGAAAGGCTCATGTCAACGTTTCATGGAATTCAGTGAGCAACCAGAAGCTTGGGGTAGGAGGTATTCCACCTGTTCCAGAACTTTTGGAAGCGGGAGCTAATGTGACCATAGGGACGGACAGCAACGGAAGCAACAATTCCCTGAATATCCTTGAAACTGCAAAATCAGGTTCTCTTGCTGTAAAGAATGCAAGGTGGGATGCATCCAAGATAAGGGCAGAGGATGTTTTCGACATGCTCACAAAGAACGGTGGTAAAGCCTGCGGAGTAAGGGGGCTTGGGACTATATCTGAAAATGCGCCTGCAGATCTTCTTGTTATTGATAGGGAACATTATTCAATGCAACCCTACGGAAATGATAGGATCATCCGTAACATAGTCTACAGCATGAGTCCATCTGCCATAGATGGAATAATAATTGGTGGAAGATGGATCAGGAAGAATGGAAAAACAAACAGTGAAATTGAAGAGAATTTCAGGAAGTCCTCGAAATGGATAAACCAGAATTTCCTATCTTCATAGTTTAATTCTATAATTCTGCAGCCAGTTTAGATCACTGTTGTATATTTTTCTCACATCATCAATATCATAATATAGCATTGCAAGCCTTTCAAGTCCAAGGCCCCAGGCAATAACATTATGCTTCAGCCCCATCATCCTGTTCACCTCAGGTCTGATAATTCCTGAACCCCCCATCTCGACTTCTTTTCCGTTGATCTCAACCACTACATCCATGCTTGGCTCCGTGTATGGATAATAGGATGGTATAAGTTCAACATTGTCAAAACCGAGTTCCCTGTAAAATTTCCTAAGTATCCATTTCAGTGTCTGAAGAGTTGCATTGGGTGAATGTATTACACCTTCAACCTGATGGAATTCTGAGAGATGTTTCCAGTCCATGCTTTCGTGCCTGAAAATCCTGTCCACAGAGAATAGAGCCTGTTCCTTATCAGGAAATTTATGGAGATGCCTCATGGTACTGGCGGTAGTATGTGTCCTCAGAAGGAGCTTTTCAGCTTCTTCCATGGACCATCTGTAACCCCATCCAGAATATCCCTTGAATCCATGCTCATGTATCCTTCCAATTCTCCTGAAAAGATTGATATCTTCAATATCCAACCTTAATCCAGAGTTTTCAAGGAAAAATGTATCCTGCATATCTCTTGCGGGGTGGTTCTGCGGTATGAAGAGTGCATCCATGTTCCATCCTGCACTTTCAATATAATTGTCCCTGATCTCCTCAAATCCAAGAGATATGAAAATCTGCCTTACTTCATTAATCAATATCCTGAGAGGATGAGCCGTGTTTTTGTGAACCATGATTCCAGGCATGTTCAAATCATACGACCTGAATCCTTTTTCTTTGTAAGATCCATTGAGGATTATATCTTTTGTCAACTGTCCGATTCCAGAACTCTCACCGAGTTTACCAACAGTCTCCCTGCCAAGATCGTTTATGGATACAAATCTTATTTTACGTAATTTTTTCTCAATCATCCCGCTTCTTTTCAGGAGCAGTTCCACCTGTTCCTTCTCTCCTTCAGAGAAATTCTCCTGTCCATGAACAATCTTTCGAAGTGCAGACTGCCTGTCAATAAGTACCTTCTCAATTCCTGAATCTGTTTTTATAAGTATGCCATTTAATGGTTTAATTCCCAACCTTGAAAGTTGAGCAATCGCTATTCTGCCCGACTCATCTCCAAGAATCCTGTAAACTTCATTAATGCTCATATTCCCGACTTCGGATAACTTCCTGTAAATAACAAGCTCAGGAAGTCCATTTCTGTCATAACCTGAGGCTTCCTTTCCTGGAACAAACTGGATATTATCTACAAGCCTCACCGCTATGAGATTCTTCTTTTCCAGCCATGATATGGAACTCCTCACTTTCTCCCTTGTCATTCTATCGGGGGAAACAAAATCTTCCTGTATCTCTCCCGATTGAGCAAGTTGCTTAAGCACTTCAGTTTCCTCGAAACTCAACTCCACATCTGTAAAGTTAAATTTCATTAAAAAAGTTATGTGCAATGAGCTTGGATGCGTTTCGTTTTTATCATAATGTTGCTGTAAGTTCATCATCATTATATTGGAATGAATCATGTACAGAAACTTGAAAGAGATAATGGTTGACAGGAATGTGTACTTCACAGATCTTTACTGTATATACCTCGCAGATCTCCAGGCTGCAGTTATATCCGATCTGCATCTGGGGTTTGAGGAGGAGATGAATATGAACGGCCTCTTCCTTCCCAAGCTGCAGAGAGATCATGTGGAAGGAATTGTACAGACTATTGTGGATAGATACTCACCTGAAAAAGTCATAATCAATGGGGATTTTAAACAGGAATTCAGACGAAATCTATCTCAGGAATGGGATGACGTGATCCACTTTATAGATCGTTTTGCAGGAGAAGCTGAACTCATATTTGTGAGGGGGAATCATGATAATTATCTCCAGACAATTCTGAGCAGGAGAAACATAACGCAGATAGATTATTATGAAGATGATAATTATTTCATATATCATGGTGAGAAAGACATGGGTCTCAAAAAAACTACAATACTGGGCCATGAACATCCATCTCTTGTGTTGAGGGACAGGGTAGGTGGAATTTATAAGGTACCAGCCTTTGTTTATAACAGGGAGAGCAAAATTGCAATAACTCCTGCAATGAGCATTTTTTCTTCAGGCACAGACATTACTCAGTCTCTCCTCAGCGATGAACATTTCACTCCGGTGCTGAAAAAAGTTAATACGAGAGATTTCAGAGTGTTTGGAATAACCGATGATTTTGGTCTTGTTGACTTTGGGTTTCTATCTGATCTTCATGATCGGGCTCAGAATCATCAGCATTAAGATTCCTAGAAGAATTAAGAAATTCCCTGATAGTCTCAGTTTTCTTCTCCCTTACCATTCTCTTAAGTACAAGAGTTTGGGGAGCAAGAATCTTGTTGATAATTGAATTGCCCATGGCTTCAAGAGAGGATTCCATGGAGTGCCCATTGTTGATTGCAGAAATGCATTTATCTATCTCATTTATCAGGACTTCTCTTCCTCTACCATAAATATTTGAAATATACTCTTCAATCTCACTTTCTGCTATTTTTGAATAAATTTTTAGCATCTCTGCATCAATCATATTCTCTGCAATTATAATATCACTCTCTTTTCTTTTCCTGTTTTCATTCATTATATTGTTCGCTGCATCAAGATTGATCAATTCAACCAAATTATTTGTAAAGAAATCTTCAACATTCTTTGGGTTAGAAATATCGATGAAGAGCATCTTCTTTTTTATGTTCTCAATGATATTTCTCATGATAAGAGGTGTTTTAGAGCTTGTAGCAGTGACAATGGCATCACACTGGCTTATAATGTCATTCATGTCGAGGTTTCTTTTGAAAGAAACTCCGAATAGCTGTGCAAGTTCCATTCCTGCTTCATCATTCCTTCCAAATATGGTAATTCCTGCCTTGGGTTCCTTAATAAGATATTTGACAATGGTCGCAGCCATTTTTCCAGTTCCAATTACACCAATTTTCTTTCCATTTACAAAGCCACGTATGGACATCTGTTCTACCATTATGGAAGGTATTGAAACTTTTCCATGGGAAATTGCGGTCTTTTCCCTGATCTCTTTGCCAAGTTTTATTGCCCTTGTAAAAATCATGGATAAAAATTTATTACTCCTTCCGTTCTTCATTGCAATGTCAAGAGCCTCTTTTATTTGCCTGAGGATTTCATTTTCACCTATGGACATAGATTCAAGGCCAGCAGACACCCTCAGTATATGCTTGATGGCATCCTCTCCCCGAATAAATTCTGCGTTTTGAAAATCATCTTTATTCAGATTTACATCCACATCATAATATAACTCAAGCCTGTTGCATGTTCTAAGAATAATCCGTTTCTCAATCCCATTCCTTGAAAGTTTGCTGTTAATCTCGTCATCGTCAATCTTCAGCATATTTTCAAGTTTTTCATCGTCCATTCTGAAATCCCATCTTATAACCCTTAGATCGGAAACTAACATTTATCTTGTATTACACTTCTGCAATTAAGTTTTACTTTAATTCGTCAAATGTTGAATTATTAACAATCATATGTTTTAAATAATGTTTAAAGTTTTTATTTATTTGTCAGAATTTCATTTTTAACATATGCGAGCGGGAATTCCCCTTTCGCAAGAGAGGGGATGAAAGCGAGCGAAATACTTATGGTAAATGAACTTCTACAGTAACTATGTCTTACGAACTGGATAAAGGTGCGGCATTCA
>JAKAWU010000069.1 GCA_021816965.1 Thermoplasmata archaeon
CTCATGAAACTCGAACATTTCCCTTGCTGCGTAGGCAGCCTCTTTCACGGTTTCAAACCGCATTTTTTCCATTTTTATCCCTTTTTCCGTTTTTTTAACGGGTATTCAAAATATAGAGGACTATGAATCCCCCTTTTTATTTTTGTTCCTTCCTTTGACACCATCTTTCGGATATTTGAGTAGAATGCCAGTGCTTCCGTTTTTGCTCTCTTTTTTCCTGTGCATCGCAATTCTTATTATCATTCTTTCCGTTGCACCAGTATCATCATGCAGGAGAGCAATTGCGTATCCTTCTCTCTGAAAACCATCAAACAGGGTCATCATATCTTCTACTGACAGCTTCCCGGGAAGTTCATTGCTTTCTGCCATGTCATCCTATACCTGCCTGTAAATAATATCAGCCCATTTGTTGAAATATGATGTTTTAGGTGATGTGTCACCCGCCTTTCTTCCTCTGGCAATGTAAATTACCTTATCAAGAATCTTATTGGTGTTTTCAAAGTCTGTAAACTCCTTCACCAGTGCACTTACTATCTCCCTCTGTTCTGATGCTGTGTAAAGCATCATAAAGTCATCCACTGATAGTCCGTCAGGTATTCGATTCTGATTTCTCATACCGATCCATAGGTCTTGGAACAAGTCGTTTATGTCCTTATCTGTGTAGATTATATCCATTTTTATTTCCTCCCCCTTTTTTGAGGTTAAAAAATTACGCCAGTTAGGACTGGCTTGCATTATTGATTGCCTTGGCAATAGTATTTGTTATGAAGTCTGCAACCTCATTCTCATCCTGTATGCTCATGGCAATGTCGTAAAGGTTGTCCTCGTTGGCGTACTTTTTAAAGTACTTCTCAACGATGGATGCAAGTTTCGTTACGTCATCCCCTGTGAAATCGACATCATCGGGATTCACTTTCTTCATCCATTCGTCTGGATCCCAACCCATTGATTCGTAGTATCTTTTCGGATCAGTTTCGTAGTCATCAATGTCATGCTGAAACCAATCTGATGCCCATGCGTAAGATTGCCGATACACCCATCTGTCGTACTCTTCTTTATTCATATTCACTGTTTCGTTCATATTTACCCTCCTTGGGTTGCAAAATAATAGGCAATCAATGCCTTATTGAAAGATAAGCCTCTTCTACCATTTCTGGCAGATCGCTTGCTGCCACAGGCATCGGGATAGCCTCCCAGTTCTGACCGATCTGATTCTTTATTTCAGATATCAGATCGTCATCAGGGTTCAGTTTCTCTCCAAACCTGTCATCCAACACTTCAAGGATGAAGAGTCTTTTTGTAAACTCATCAACCTTGCCATTGCTCTCTTTCTGTTTCATCAATTTGTAGAAATATCTCATTTCTATATCTCCTCCCCGTAGGGTATTCAAAATTAGTAGGATGATGGTATCCTCTCGGGTTCTATCTCACCGTTGTAGAGCTCTTCCATCATGAGATCGTATGTCTCCATGATTTTTTCCTTGTATTCTTTGGTGATTCCCCCAGCAAATTTTGTCAGGATATCCTCCTCAGGAGTGCTTGACGTTATAGTGTAATCCCCTTTCCTGTAAATGGGGTATCTTTCGATTTCCACATACAACACACCAGCAACTCCGAATTTGATGTAGTCCTGTAATGGATTGTCACTTATCTTCTGATATTCCTCAGTTGATACCTGTTTCAACCACAGACCACCCATTAGATTCCCATACCATCCCACTGTTACCGATCTTATCAAAAGATCGTATTCATCTGGTTTTTCCAAAACGATTGTTTCCAACTTTTCATCTCCTTCCGTATTTCTACGGGTATTCAAAATAATGGGAAGTAATTATTCCCTATACCAAGTACAGCAGCATTGCCCTGCTGTATTTCCATCTTTTGTGAGAATCACTTTGCAGTCCATCTCATCTGCAAACCCCCCATACTCTGTGTCTTTTGTTCTCGGAGCATGGGAATGCAGACCGTAGAAACACCATCTGCATATCTGATTGCCGTTCCTCTGACTTATGTATATTTCTGATGCCAGAGGAAGTGATGACGTATGAACTTGCACATCGCCATGATCAACAACCCCATAGGGGCTGTTGAAAGTGATCTTCACATTTTCTTTATTCATGTTTACTCACCTTATTCGGGTTAAAAATTTAAAAAAAGGATAATGGTTTTTCCATTATCCACACGGGAATCAGTAGTGCTGTTCTTCCAGCCTGTCCAGAAGATACTGATATTCCTCAGGAATGTAATCATCCCTGAGACGTTTTTTCAGGTCTTCCAGATTGTCAGGATAGAACCCGCCACAGGAATCTATGTCCTCATCAGTCTCCTTATTGTAGAGCCTGAAGTAATAGACTTCCCCTCTGAGATAAAGATCGTAAGTGTGTATCTCATCTCTGAGAATGCTTCTTACACTATTTTTTATTTGCTCTGTTATCTCATTGGCACTGTGCCATCCCAACATTTCCTTGGTGGTGGCGTATATGAACCCAATCTGGCCATGATCCCAGTTTCCCTGATCACACATGTCATAGAGCCTTGAACTTGTGCTCATTGATAATCCACTATGATCCATCAGATATAGTGGCAGAATCACAACATTCGTGTGTCTTACTATGGCATTCATCAATCTCTGATTGCCACAATTTTCCCTGATGTTGTATCTCTGATCGCCATCAAGCCCGAGTTCCTCATCAAGTATGTCAAGAAGAACATTTGTCAGTTCGTTCTCATCTTTCAGATTCCTATCCTGCGGTTCATGACCGAAGATGTAATTCCTGTGCATACAGACCATGTGTCCATAGTCTGAACCATCTCTTGGATTAAACCCTGAATCCTCTTCCCGTGTTATTTCCAGAACCATCTTGCCATCTGTGGCTGCGAAGTCTGGAACTTCTTTTCGTTCTATTATTATCATTCTTTCATCTCCTGCCTTTTGGGCAACGTTCCACGCTCTGCCGATAGTTTGATATCGGCAAACGATTATTTCAATGTTGGGTATTCAAAATAAAGAAAAAAATTATTTTTCCTCACTCCATTTTTGGAGCGAGGTAATAGGAAATGGTTATTCCATTTTTCACAGCGGTTACCACTAACGGATAATCAGTGCTGAAATAGAATTCTGATCTCTTGTCAAGTTTCATCAATGCTGCGACTATCTTTATGAGATAATCCGTAGGGTATGATGTCCTTGCAACGCCTTTATGCACCACAGCGATTTCGTTTTCTGAAAAATTCATTTCCAGTTTGTCATCATCGTTGCTTGCACGCAGGCTCAGAACTTCGCCATCAAAATTCAGCCTTACGCTGTCTCTGACCTTGGAGCTCTGCTTCAAAAAGACCTTTACTTTTTCCAGTGGAGCAATTACTTTACATGCTTCCCTGTCTACTTTATACAGATCTGGCAGTTTCGGCATACTGTTTTCAACACCCCTGTTGACTGAGATTCCATGCTCAATACCATTGGCTGATGTTATCGACATATCCTTTGCCGTGTAGTTGATCGCAAAGAATTTGTTGTTTTCTTTGTCGGTCAGTACTTTGTCCACTGGCACTGGATATGATACCATGATACGAACACTTCCCTTTCCTTCCATTGCATCATGGAGTATTTCCGTAGTCATAGGTACTTCAAAATACCTGTGCCCGAGATAATACTCCACGAATTGATCTCTTGGAATGAATATATCCGCCATTCCAACCCTTGCATTGTCAAGTATCCTCGTCTTCAATCCCTCTGGCGTCAATGTCAGGAAGAATTTTCCAACGAGTGCTTTCACGACACTGTGCAGCAATTGAAGGTGCTCATACTGCATGACAACTATGATCTTCTCAGTGTTTATCACTTCAGTTGTTTCCTTCACAGGTTTCGACTGCTCGAACTTGTTTTTCAGTGTAGCCATTCTCTCTGTTCCGTCTGGAAAAGCGTACTTTTCCGCTTTTTGCTGTGCTTTCACACTTATCATTTCTTTTTTTCTCCTACCGTATCTCTACGGGTATTCAAAATAATCCCCCATCTTCGGGGGTTAATGTTTTTGGGAATGGTTTTTTTCCCACTGCTCCCATGTTTTGGCAAAGCCCTTTCTGAGGCTTCTTGCCCATATCTTGGATGCTTCCACACCCTTCCTCTGTTTGAGGAAGTCGGGAATTTCCAGTTTGAGCATTCTTGCGGACATAACTATCTCTGTCCATGCCACCCCATGGGTGGTTCTGCTTGGGGCACCTATTAGCCCCAAGTACAAGCCTGCGGAAAGTTGATTTCCATCCCTAAATTGTTTCACAGCCTCCTGATGAGTCTGTGCGTATGACCTTTTGTCATACATCTGTTTCGCTTTCTCGAATTCAGTTTTCTCCATTTTTATCACATTTTCCCCTTTCGGGTGTTCAAAATATTAGATGGGTGATTTACCCATCTTTTCTTTCAGAAAATAAGGTGTTGAGCAAACTTAAGAACATCATCCATGTCCCCGTTGTTGAAGTCTGAGTAAGATGTCC
>JAKAWU010000070.1 GCA_021816965.1 Thermoplasmata archaeon
TTCTTTGTGCTCCTGTATATGACAGGAAGCTTTGAGGGATCAGCCATATGAACTGAGAAACCCATATCTCTCAGGAGCCTTGTAACATATTTTCCCGATGTGGATACCTCCAGTGCAATCTCAGGCTTATGCTCTAGATATCTGTCCTTAAATTCATTCCAGCAATCTTCACTGTTAACTATCTCATACTGTTCGTTTATATTTCCATCTTCTTTCAATTCTGTCACATATATGGGAAGATAAATAGGAGGATAGTCAATGGACGATATTGATCACATGATCAAGGAAATAGTGAGGAGATTTTTCCAGAAAGAGGGCAACAAGAAGATCTCTGCAAGAACGATCGCAAAAAGTGGCCAGATTCAAATAAGGGTAGTATCTGCCCATATCTCCCGGCATGACTTGGAACTATGCTGGGAGAAAAGGGATAAAGGAATAATAATATTGAATAAGGGGATGAAGTGAAGATGGTGAAAATAGGAGATTATTGGGGAAAGAAGTATGATTATATAACGAACCTGCCAAAATACATAAGATTCAGATTGACGACAGGAGTAAAATTGAAAGACTGGAGAAAATGCATGGAAGCTATCGAGGATCCAAGAATGTATCTAAAGGAAGGATTCATCCCATCAAAAAACGATGTTATCCTTGACATAGGGGCCCAGTATGGTGATTATGCCATGATCTGGAGTAAGAAATACGGCTGCATGGTCCATTCGTTCGAAATAGCTCCGGAGAATTTCTCGAACCTGATCCTGAATATAGCAAACAACAGGAGCAGGGTAAAAGCATACAATATTGCTTTAGGAAACGGAGAGAGAATTAATTTTGACTACAAAGAAAGAATGTCGCATAAAACAGAAGAGGGGCAACCGATCCAAACTGTCAGATTGGATGACTGGGTTCATGAGAACAAAATTAGGCCTGACATCCTGAAGATAGATGTTGAAGGTGCCGAATATGAAGTCCTTCAGGGTGCTCAAGAAACAATCTCATCCTTTCACCCAAAGATAATTCTCGAGACTCACTCCAGGGAGCTAAGAGAAAAATGCGAACAATTCATGAAATCCTGTGGATACAAACTAAAAATTGAAGGTAGAACTGAAATAAACTACTCCGCAAACTTTAACGAGGTGACAAATCTTTACTATCTCAAGCAGTAAAAGGTTAATTATATCTATATTCCACGTCCTCTCATGTTAACAGGTTTCGGAGCAGCGTAAGCACTCGAAAAAACTTATTGTGGCATTCTTTTTCGCCACAATAATGATACTCTCATCTTTGGTTCTTGTCACAGCAATCCCAGTAGGGCAGGAATACGTCGGAATGCCACAGATCTCCGGCATATCAAACAATATCGGGCAGAGCATAAATGTAACCTTCAGCAGGGTCTCATACAGAAATGAGCCAAAAATGAAGTTCTTCAAAGAAATTCATTCCATGAACAGGTCTATAGCATCGATGGATGATTACAATCTCCTTTCTCGAGTTGCTCAATCATTCGGTTATACGAAAAAAAATGAAATTCCTTGTAATTGAGCTCCTATTCAAAACAGGGGCAAGACTGAACGAGATTGCCTCTCTGACAACGGATGCAATAGGGGAAGACACGATCATGATAATTGGAAAGGGCCAGAAGCCTTCAAAACTGTTTCTTCTCCCATCAGTGAAGAAATCACTGGATGATTACCTGAAAGTTAGGCAGTCCAACGGTACAACGAAGCTCCTGACAAACAAGGATGGTGAGCCAATGACATATGACGGTGTGAGGCAGGAGATCTATCAGATAGCTAAGAAGGCAGGCATATCATTCTCAGCCCATAGGTCCAGAAGGTTCTTTGCACGATATCTCTATACTCATGGTGTTGACCTGGAAGGGGTACGCCTCCTGATGCGGCATTCCAAATTTGACACTACGAAAGACTACATCATGATGGGAATAGATGATGCAATAGACGGCATAAGGAAGAAGGAACTTGATTTCAAGGAATCAGAGAAGAGGGTAAACCCGAATAATAAAACACGCCCCGGCCGGGATTTGAACCCGAGTCACAGGCTCGACAGGCCTGTATGATAGGCCACTACACTACCGGGGCTAAATTGGTTAAGGGTAATTACATATATCTTATAAAATTTGTTGAAAAATGCAAAATTACTAAGGATAATCCCTGTCTCATGCAATGCAATGTATACAGGTATCGTAAAATATTTGATTTCTCATATAAGATCATGGGAAAAATGTTATACATTGGTGTTATAGGCGGGACTCAACCTGAGGATAAATACAGAAAAATTGCTTATGACGTTGGAATAAAACTTGCAGAAAAAAAAGCAATAGTAATTTGTGGTGGTCTCAGTGGAATCATGGAGGAAGTCTCACACGGTGTTAGAGATGGCGATGGAACTGTGATAGGTATACTTCCAGGAGACATGAGAGGAAATGAAAATGGATATTTGAGTTATAGTATCACAACAGGTATTGGATACGCAAGGAATTTTCTTGTGGTTAGGGCATCAGAGGCTTTGATTGCCATAGATGGATCAAATGGAACTCTTTCTGAAGGTTCATTTGCAATTAGTGAAGGAAAAGATGTCATTGGAATTGACAGCCATTTGTTGAAAAAGACCAAATCACATGAAGGAAATTATTATCCGGTAAACTCAGCTGATGAAGCAGTATCTCTTGCACTGGAATGCGCGGGGAAATTTATCAGGAAACATTCTTAGGCTTAAGGGTATGTTTCATGATTGTTTTTTCATCAGTAAAATACGCATCAAAACCTAATTTTCTCAACCTTGTTGCAAAGTGTGCACTCTGGAGCCCTTTCTTGCAATAGAGTATTACGGGTTGTTCTCTATTAATTGACTCGATCTGTTTCCCTATTTTTACTGGAGAAGTGTGGATTGCACCTTCCGGGTGCCATGTATCATACGATTTAATATCTCTCATATCCATATAAACTGCATTGGATGGAAGAGCGTCTTTAGAGGTGTGAAAGGATAGATTATCAATGAATGATTTGATCTGTGAGCCTTTTATCCTGATTATTTCGTTTTCCAAAGGGTCATATGACGCTATGTTCTTCATATCATGTTCCAGTTCTTCTTTCTTTATTTTTGTAATAGGTGTTTCACTGAACAGGGAACAGAAATCACCAAGGGATGTGCTTTCAAACGTACCTATTTCCCTTGCCTTTGATATGATCCAGTCCTTATCCATCCCAATCAACGGTCTATGAACAGGGAATGTCATCCCTCTGCTTAATTCCATAAGATTTTCTGGTGTCTGGGATGATACCTGCCCGGATGATTCACCAGTAATTATTCCACAATAATTCTTTTCTATACAGAATTTCTCAGCCATGTTGTAGATAAATTTCTTGAAACTAACATTGCCATATCTCAATTTTCCCCTGAAAAGATACTGATCCATAAGACGTGTTATGTCGAGTATATATATGTCTGGATCGTAGCCATTATACCATCTGTCGTACAGCTTTCCTGCTGCTTTCAAAAACTCAATCGTGTCAACCGGGTGGGCCATTGATATGAATAACATATCTGCAGGTGAACCTCTTCTCATCATCATCCATGTAGCAACAGGAGAATCGATTCCACCTGATACGAGTGATATCATCCTTCCTTCCGTGCCCAATGGAAGGCCACCGGGGCCTTCAAACCAGTTCTTGATAATATAAGCCCTGTTGTCTCTTATCTCCACCTGTATTTCCACATCCGGCTCAGTAAGATCAATGCCTGCTGAATAAGTGAATAGAGCATCTCCAATCATTCTGTCCATTTCTATGGAAGTAAAATTATGGGTGCCAGATCTTCTCACACGTGAAGCGAATGTTTTACCTGATACTTTTTCTGAAAATATGTGTGTTACTTCACTTATAATTTCCTTCGGGTCTTTGAATGTCGTGAAAAATACTTCAGAGAAAGACTTGATTCCCATTACGTTATCCAGTGAATTTTCAGCAGGCAGATCTGTTATAGCATATATTCTCCCTCTTTCTCTGTAAAATTCACCATGAATGTTATTTCTCCTGAGTGCAAACTTCATGTTTTTGATCATCCTGAGCTCCATGGAATTTCTTGTGCTCTTGCCCTTCAAGCCAATTTCAGAATATCTTATGAGATAGAGTCTCTTGTTCTTCAAATCCTGATCCCAGTAAATATTGGCGTTTCCTTTGTTATCCATTTTCTCGCTTCCACCTCCCTCAATCTCTGTGTAACCTTCATCCATGAATAAAGATCATCTGTTTCATATAGAACGACAAACTCCTGATCGCCAATACCGAAAGAATATGTAGTATATGACAAAATATCTTTGTTATTCTCATCTGTCATTGCAACTTTGATATGTTCATCCATAACTTCCTTTCTTTTTTCATACGGAAGAAGATACCAATCATTTGATTTTGAC
>JAKAWU010000021.1 GCA_021816965.1 Thermoplasmata archaeon
ATGCGGAGGGCCGGATTCGAACCGGCGAATCCCTACAGAGGCAGATCTTGAGTCTGCCGCCTTTGACCTGACTCGGCAACCTCCGCTTTTCTCCTGTATGCCATAACCCATTAAAAAGTTAGGATTTATGCCTTATGGTTTGAGACAAAAACCATATAGTTTTTAGCAATTATTCTTAGTGGAGATCGAGCTTGTAATAAGAGGGGATACAAAACTTCTTGAAAATGTGATGAAAAGTTCATCGCCTGAAAATGAAGATAAAGCCTTGATGTTTATGAAAGGAGATGAACTCCACTTTAAATGCAACATTGATAAAATAAGTTCAATCTACGGACTAGCTGATGAAATTTTAAAATCTTACGAATTGGTAAAAAAATTGAATGAACAGGATTACTCCTGAACGTCAAGTTTAAGCTTCTCAGTGAGTTCCTTGTACCTGTTTCTTATGGTCACTTCTGTTACGCCTGCAACTTCAGCAACAGACCTCTGAGTTCTTCTCTCGTCAGTCATGATGGATGCTATGTAAATTGCTGCAGCAGCTACACCGGTTGGTCCCTTTCCAGATGTGAGATCATTATCCTGTGCAAGTTTTATAATATCCGCCGCCTGTTTCCTTGTTTCCATAGAAAGCTTCAACTTGCTGCAGAACCTGTTGAGATAATCCTCTGGTTTTGATGGAAGTATGTTGAGCTGAAGATACCTGCTCATTATCCTGAATGTCCTGCCTATCTCTTTCTTCTTCACTCTTGTTATGGATGCGATCTCATCGAGTGTTCTTGGGACATTGGTTATCCTGCATGCTGCGTAAAGTGAGCCTGCAACAACACCCTCAATGCTCCTTCCCCTTATCATGTTCTGTTTCACTGCCTTTCTGTATATGACTGCAGCAGTTTCCCTGACATCATTGGGAATGCTGAGATTTGAAGCCATTCTTTCCATTTCCTGAAGTGCCTGTGAAAGGTTCCTTTCTGCAGCGTTTGAAACCTTTATCCTCTTCTGCCACTTCCTTAGCCTGTAAAGTTGGGCCCTGTTTCTGGTTGGAATTGATTTTCCATATGAATCCTTGTTTTTCCATGAAATATCAGTTGATAGACCTTTGTCATGTATGGTGAAAGTCATTGGAGAACCTCCTCTTGCCCTTGACTCATTCTGCTCAGAGTCAAATGCTCTCCATTCTGGCCCCTGGTCAATATAACTGTCATCAATAACTATTCCACATTTATTGCAGACAAGTTCACCTCTCTCATAATCTCTTGATAAATCCGTGGACCCACACTCGGGACACTTGTCTATTTGTTCTATACTTCTCTTATTTTTTGAATCTTCCATATTTTCACCCCTATATTTTTACATACAGTTCTGCTTCGCTGTTGAAATCACCTGAAAGTGCTACGAGACCGTATGGTTCCCTCACGGGCCCCATTATTCTGATTATTTTCCCTATTTTATTTCCCACAGAATCAAAAACAGCTTTGTTCATCATACCTTCTTCTGCATCCCTGATTATGACTTCCTTCTTTAGTGTGTGAGACACCTTCAAAGGTCTAAACATATATAAAGTATATGGTTAGTATCTATTTAACTGTATCGTAATGCTATTAATATTTTTAATTAACTAATAAGTAATAATTAATAAATAATAGTCATAAATTAAATTGAATTTGAGTATTGATGTATAATGATGAAAGCATCAACTCTTTAAATGTTAATTTAATTTCGTAAAGATATAATGAAGAAGATTGCCGTCTTGATTTCAATTGCTCTTGTTCTCCTGATCTTTACTGCAGTATTTCCTAGTAACATCTATTCTAATCCTTCAAACTCATATTCAGTAAACTCAATTACAACCAGAACGTTAACTTTTGAGGCAAGCGGATTACCATATAACGATAATTTCACCGTGCACATTGATGGAAAGAACTATTTCTCAGTTGGTGGAAACCTCACCATCACTGGCCTCTCCCCTGAAAATTACAATTTTACGATTTCTGTTCCACCACTTTATTCTTCTAACATCACCTCAGAAAGTGTTAACCTCACACTCCATAATCAGATAGTGAAATTTACCGTTTTTCCTGCCAATAGCCAGGTTGGTTATCTCGTGGCAATTTCCATCGTTGTCACCATTTCAATTCTTCTCGTTTTCACTTATGTTTATGTAAGAAGGAAAAATCAATAAATATAAGACAGAGAATATGAAAAAAGCATAAATATGGTCATAAAATTACCGATAGATAAAATGAAAACATATCTCAGCGTTACTTTTTCAAGTGAAGGGGCTAAACCAAGTGAAATAATAATGAGACTGAGATCATTAGGATTTAAGCCCATAATGGGAGAGCACGACATGGTTTACGAATGGGGGAACAGCGCCACGGAGGAAGACTCTCTCTGGTTTGCAGACAAGATACATGCAACGCTTGAAGGATTCAAGGTAATATTCAGAATAGAAACAGTCAAGGACGATATCTAAACCTCCTTATATCTCCACACTCAAGACATGTGACGTTCACGCAATTTTTCTTCAGCCTTACCCTGCTGCAATCTCCGTAGGGTGTCTTGCAGTTTTTGCAATAGTTTCTCTTGATATTTTTCTTCAATGAAATATCCATCCTCTTTGCTATATTCTCCATAAGGGTTATTGCGTTGCGCCTGTAATTCATATCCTCATTAGATAATGAAATTGCATTGAGTTCCTTAATTCGACCCTGTGCAATCCTTTCCTTTACTTTTTTATTCTTCAACAAAACGGATATAAGTTTCTTTTTAATATGCATATGGGAATGTTCACCCTTCAAATTTTTGGCATGGAGTAGTATTAATGAAATGAGAGATCCGTTTATGAGAAAACTCTCATATTCCCAAGAGAAATAAATGATGAATTAAGGGCCCTTCTACTAACATTTCCGATTAGCATAACTTGAAAGTGACGATCCATATATTTAGGCATTTTCGCTTATTTGAAAGATATATATTTTCCAGTTCTTGCCTCCACCAGTTCCCCGTGAGAAATAACCTGTTCTCCACCCACAAACACATCCTGTGGAAAGATGGCGTCAAATCCGTGAAAAGGGGAGAATGGATTTTTTGAGTGCAGTCTGTCCTGGTTGATCCTTTTCATATCAGAAAATTTTACTGCACAGAAATCTGCTGCATATCCTTTCTGAATTCTTCCTTTCTTTATGCCAGATCTTTCAGCAGGATTCACAGCACTTGTCCTAACCAGAGTTTCAAGGGGCAGCATTTTCTTGTAAACCAACGCAAGCATCAATGGAATCCTTGTTTCAACTCCTATTATTCCTGCTTTCCCATGCTCAATGCTCTCCTTATCATATTCGGTGTGTGGTGCATGGTCGGAGGACAATATATCCACTTTCCCATCAAGGAACGCTTGTCTGTTCAACTCCATTATGCTTCTATCCCTTATGGGCGGATTCACCTTGGCCCACGCATCAAGACCCATTTCAGTATGGAGCAGCATGTGATGTGGTGTCATTTCTGTGGCGAATCCTTTTTCCACAATAGGTATATTGTTCCAGTCACTGACATGTGCCATAACCATATTTTTGGATTTCATTTTTCCAATGATCTGGGCGGATTCCCTTTCGCATTCTATTCCTCTGGAAATGCTGTGTTCCTGCAAAGTGTGTATTTCAGGCAAAGCTCCAATGTTCAGGCAATCCTGCATTTCGCCATGAAACACGATCATTTTTTTAAAATTTTCCAGAAACGAATCATTTTCATAATTGATCTCGGCCCCTTTGGTGTTTGTGCTTCCTCCCATGTATATCTTCAATGCTGCCGATTCTTCTGAGATAATATTTCCATTCTTTCCTGTGTACATGGAATATAATCCATAATCTGTATAGGATCTGCCCTTTATAGATGCCTTCTTTAAATCGTACCTGTTGTAATCAGTTATGGGAATTAAGTTATTTGGCATATCAAATACAGTGGTTGTTCCTCCAAAGACGGATGACATGCTTCCCGATGTGAAATCTTCTTTTTCTGTTTCGCCTGGATCCCTGAAGTGCACATGAATATCCGTAAATCCAGGCAGTATAGCATTTTCCACATGTTTCGCAGAAATGCCCTTTCTGAACTTGGAGATATTAATTATGATACCATCTTCCACCTCTACAATGAGGTCTTCAAATTTTCCATCCATGTAAAATTTTCCTGAAAAGACTGCGGTTTCAGTCATACCCCTCTCCTTTCTCCCCATATGTACTTGTGTGCCTGCAACATTACCCTTACAGGTAGCTTTCTCTTAAGAACTTCATCCACAATCCACGCTGGATCAGTCCCCCACGCAGGTTGGAATATGACTTCATTTCCCCTGACATGTTCTTCAACGAATTTACATGAATATTCAAAATCTTTCATATCCGAAATAACCATCTTGACATAATCAAGTTGCCTGAGATGAGACAGATTCTCAATTCTGATCGTTTTCTCCTCTCCCGAAGATGGTGTCTTTATGTCCATATCTATAACGGTTCCATCTATCTTGGTGTATGGGGCTATGTCTAGAGACCCCCCGGTCTCGATTAGAACCTTCTTTCCGGTGCTGCAGATGTCTGTAACCAGTTTGATTGCATCCCTCTGAAGTAGCGGTTCTCCTCCTGTCAGGCATATCCATTCCTCCCATGCATCAATGCATTCCCTTGCAAGATCAGAACTATTCTCATCATGGCCACCTGTGAAAGAGTATGTTGTGTCACACCATCTGCATCTCAGATTGCATGTGCTTGTCCTGACAAAGAACATTGGGATGCCTGTAAACCTTCCCTCGCCCTGTATACTGTGAAACTTTTCTGTCAATAACATATGAATCTAGAAATATATCCTCTTACCTGATCTTTCTAACTTGGTTCTTCCGAATTCTTCCATTTCTGATACCTGCTTTATGTTAAATGTCGGACCATCCCTGCATATCTCAAAACCATCCACTGAGCAGGAATCACAGAGTCCTATCCCACATTTCATGCTCCTTTCAAGGGAAAACTCAGCATTTTCAGTTTTTCCCTGTATATTTTTATACACTGCATAAAGCATCCTCTCTGGCCCGCAAACATATATCATGGAAAACTCGGAAAGATCTACCGATTCAATTCCAGCAGTTATTATCCCCTTTATTCCCCTGCTACCATCCTCTGTAACACATATGGCTTTCCCATCCTTGAACTCGTTTTCAAACAGTAATTCTTCCTTCCCTCTGGCAGCTAATATGCCAGTTGATTCTTCATTTATCATAGGCCTTAAAGATGCCATTCCTGAACCACCTCCAATAAGAAGTGTCTTCCCCTTAGTGCTCGAGAATGGTTTTCCATAGGGTCCTCTGATATATATGAAATCACCCGGTTCAAGAGCATCCATCGCCCTGGTGGTATCTCCATACATCTTGATGGTGAGGCATTTCTCTTTTCCAGTCTGAGAAAGGGACATTGGCACTTCTGAATGTCCCGGAACCCATACCATCACAAATTGTCCCGGTTTAACATCTCTGTCCCATTTAAAATAAAGCGAGAATACTGTTGGTGTATCTCTGATCTTCCTGATGACCTTAATATGATCCATCATCTTATTGCAACCCCCCTGAGTTCCGTCAAGTTCTTTATTTTGTGTTCCTTCATGAAAGAAGCCAACCCTTCATTTATCTCATTGAATACTGATCTGCCGTGATTCCATAGGGCAGTTCCGACCTGAAATGCGGAAGCTCCCGCCATGACATATTCCATGGCATCCTCCCACGTTGAAATCCCCCCTACTCCTATGATCTCCAAGCCAAGTTCTTTCTTCACCTCATAAACAAGCCTCAGGCCTATGGGTTTTACTGCCCTGCCTGAAAGCCCACCGTATGTATTTGTCAACACAGGCATTCTGGCATATATATCAATAGCCATTGCCCTGACTGTATTTATCAAAACTATTGCATCACTCTCTGAGGCAGCACTGGCAATGCTCAGGATGTCTGTAACATTGGGACTGAGTTTTGACCATATGGGAATACTTATGGATCCTTTCAATATCTTCACGATTTCCTTTACAAGGATAGGATCACTGCCGACCTCTGCCCCAAATCCTCTAACATGTGGACATGAAAGATTGAGTTCAATGGCTGAAACTCCATAATCTACCATTCTTTCTGCAAGTTTCAAAAATTGCTCGGGAGTAGAAGCGAAAATACTTCCTATGACGGGTTTGGCAGATTCTTTTGCCTTTGAAATCTCATCCCCAAAGTTGTCTATTCCCGGATTTGGCAATCCCATTGCATTGATTATTCCCCCATGAGCCTCAAAAACTACGGGCGGGACATATCCGGGCCTCTCCTCAACTCCAATAGATTTAGTGACTGCACCTCCAGCACCTTCCTGAAGTATTCTTTTCATGGTGTATCCATTTTCGTCAAGAATGCCTGATGCAAGAATTCCGGGTGTTTCAAAAGAAATTCCACCTGCTTTAACACTTATGCCTGACATTGTTATTCAAACATATTCCATAATGTTATTTATCATTTACATGAGAATGCATGAATCCATGACTTATCAACAACCATTTTTGAGTTCCTCAGGGAATGCCGGGAGCCATATGGCATGCTCGCTCTCCTTCTCGAACGAACCATAATAAAAATAAAGCCCATTGTTATCGAACTTCCTGCATGAAAGGAACATATTTCCTGAAAAACTCCTGAACCTTGCAACATCTGTGTATGACTGGCAGTTCATCACAATCTCCTCTGAAAGATCCATGAACTTTTTCAGTGTTATGTCTGGGATTGTGTTGTTTACTACAACCCTTGATGCACCTGCCATGAGAATATCAATAAAATCGGCTTCTCTGTAGGGGAATGCCATGAGTGTGAATTCTATATATTTTGAAAGTTCACCGTACACATTGTAATTGAATTTATACTTCTTGATTGCATCCATATCTATTACAAATGCCTCGTCTTCAGGAAAGCGGACCAACTGGTTTTTTCTTTCATAACCCTGTATTATGCCATCATTAATGATGAGACATTCCATAATCCAGTATTATTAGATGCACGTAAATGTTTTCCATAATAAGTGAAATCAGTTCCTGATAAAATAGCATGCTATTCAGTACCACGATTTAATTTTTTAAAATTTTTTCAATCTTTTATAATATGTTGTAAAATTTGCTATTATCAAATCTACTATATTATTGAACGAAAAGCTTTATTATTTATATTACATATGTAAATGTGATAAAAGAAAAATCACTGGGAATTCAAATACCCGAAAAGATACTTGTGCCCATGGCGAAAGGAGGCAGTTCAACAAAGGCTTTTCAGATTGCATCCAGTTTTGCAATGAAATATAATTCTCAGTTGACTTTTCTAACAATAAAGGAAGAAGTGAAGGAGATCACCTGGAGTGATAAGATAGCTATAATTATGAATGCACACAGGGAAGTGACATCCAAAGGGATCAAATCAATTCCAAGGATACAGAGTGCAAAGAACATCAAGGAAGGCATATTAAAGGAAATTAACAGCAAGCCATATGACCTGACATTTATGAGCCATAGGCAACGGAAGAGTGTCTCTACTTCCATTTTTGGTTCCATAGGTGACACGGTGATGAAGAAGACAAACAAGACAGTTGCAATGATCTCCTCTGTAGGAAGACCAACACATTACAGGAACATATTTGTACCTATAACAGAAAGGCTCAACACTAGGAAATCTGTTTATCTATCTGTGCTGCTTGCACATGCGGAGGATGCAAAACTCACAATATGCGATATGAGAAATTTTGACAGGAAGAAGATTCATGGATTCAAAGTTTTCATGGAGGAAAAACCGTGGGACTCTCTGGAAGTTGAAACCGATATCATTGTGAAGAACACAGATGGGGTCAGGGAAACCGTGATGCAGGCCCTTTATACATCAGGTGCTGATTGCGTTGTTCTTGGGGTGAGGCCTGACGAGTACCACAACGTGAGAATAAATGGAGATTTAAAAAGAATAATAAAAGATTTTGCTGAAGACTCCATACTTGTGAAGAGATGATCAACTCAGCTGGGATTGCTGGATTATTCCATTCTGAAGCATAAATTCCAAAATTCCCACGTCAAGAGTCATCACATTAACATAGAACGATCCAAAAATTGGGAAGTCCTGCTGTTCTGTATTGTTTACAAGGTTCATCACAAATGATGTTATTGATTTCTCAGAAACTATCCTGTTGATCTCTTCTGAAAGCAGGTATATAGATTTAATGACTCTACCCTGCTCAAGCTTAGCTGCATTGAGAGGTATATTTGGATCAAGGCCCGAGGCAGAATCCATTACCACCTCACCCGGGATCTTGGAGATAGTAACGTTTGGATTCATGTTCTCGAACTGGTTTATGTTAGACAGTGTTTGGTTGAGAGATTGATTAGTGTTGGGAGAGCATCCCGGAGAACCAGAGGCGGTTTGGTTATAAGCTATGGCAGAAGGTCTTGGCTGGAAGAAATAACTCTGGTTGAACGCCTGTGCTAAATAGTATGAGCCATATATGGTTCCATTTATGTTTATCTGGCTTCCGTTTGCTGCTCCCGGATCAATAGTTTCTGCTATTAGTGAGGTTGCTGTGGGTATTGCAAATCCCATTACAAGAACGCAAACTGCAAGCAGCACAAATGAACTTCTGATCAGATTAAAAAATTCCCTGTTTTTTACCATGCAACACCAACTCCTGCTAAAATATAGTAAATTGCCCCTATAGCGATGAATGGAAGAATAATTCCTCCCATTCCATATATCAATATATTTCTCCTGAGAAGATCGTTCACACCGGAAGGCTTGAATTTAACACCCCTGATAGATAAAGGTATGAGAAGGGGTATGATGAATGTGTTGAATATGAGTGCAGATGTAAGCGCAAGAAGTGGATTTGTGAAACCGAGAATATTGATGAATGAAAGATAAGGGAACACGTAGAATATGGCAGGAATGATGACGAAATATTTAGAGATATCATTGGCAACGCTGAATGTAGTAAGGGCCCCCCTTGTGATGAGAATCTGCTTTCCCAGGAATATAACATCCATAAGCTTTGTGGGATCATTATCTAGATCGATCATGTTTGCTGCATCTTTTGCTGCCTGTGTTCCACTGTTCATGGCAAAACCAACATCTGCCTTTGCCAGTGCCGGGGCATCGTTTGTGCCATCTCCCACCATAGCTACCATCCTCTGCAGTGTTTTTTCCTCCTCCACTTTCCTGAATTTGTCCTGTGGTTTACTATTTGCAACAAATTCATCTATTCCTGCTTCAGCAGCCACATATTTTGCTGTGAGTTCATTGTCACCTGTACACATTATAGGCTTGATGTTCATGGATTTAAGGGAGTCAATTCTCTCTCTTATCCACGGTTTCAATATATCATTGAATTCTATGACACCCTCCACACCAGTGTTGGATGTCACAACCATTGCGGTTCCTCCCCTGCTTGAAATCTCAGCGCATATTGCATCTATGAAATTGTCCCTGAATCCTACAATTTCCCAGATTGCGTTGGGTGAACCCTTGTAGATAAATTCATTTCCCTTCTTGACACCACTGAATTTCGTCTCAGATGTAAATGGTATGAACTCGTAACCTTTCACCTCCTCATCCAAGACAATGTGATTAAGGTCCTTTACTTTCTTTATAACGGAGATTCCTTCTTTTGTCTCATCATACATTGAACTTAGGTAGCATTTTGTGAAAAATTCCTCATCCCTCAATCCCCTGTTCGTATAGAACTTGAATGCTTCCCTGTCGCCAATAGTGATCGTTCCGGTCTTGTCAAGGATTATTGTGTCAATATCCCCTGCATTTTCCACGGCTCTGCCGCTTTTTGCAATTACATTGAACTGTGATACTTTGTTGATTGCGGCTACACCAAGTGCAGGAAGCAGAGCACCTATGGTGGTTGGTATAAGGCAGATGAGCAGGATGATAAGAAATATGATATTTGCTTGGGAAGTCAGGAATATTTCAAGTGAAAACATAGAAGTTACTATAATCAGGAATGATAGTGTCAATCCTGAAAGTAAAATTGAGAGTGCAATCTCATTGGGTGTCTTTGATCTCGTTGCACCTTCCACCATTCCTATCATCTTGTCCAGGAAAGTCTCTCCCGGATTTGCAGTGATAATTATCTTCACTTTTCCATCAATTATGGTTGTTCCACCTGTGACACTATCCCCCTGAACCTTGAATACAGGCCTTGATTCCCCAGTTATGGATGATTCGTTGAATCTACCTCTTCCTTCTATAATCTCTCCGTCTGTTGGAACAGTTTCATTCTCCCTAACCTCTACAATCATTCCCTTCCTGAGGTTCGATGAAGTAATCATAGATTCGGATCCGTCCTGTATAAGCCTACCCACTGTTTCCTTCTTCATTTCCCTGAGAGATTTTGTTATGTCCCTGCTCTTTCCCTCTGCGATGGATTCTGCAAGATTTGAGAAGAATATAGTAAGGAAGAGCAGGGTTAGAACTGCAACATAGAAAGGAACATAATTGCCTGTGGTTGAAAGCCCATACTCTTTTCCAAATATAAGCACATAAATGGAAACCAGGAACGCAATCTCAGTAATGAACATAACTGGGTTATTCTTTAGGTGTACAGGGTTAAAGCTCTTCATAGTGTTGACAAAATATTCAAGATATCTGTTCAAATCAATCCCCCCATATACAGAGAGAATGCCTTGCCCCATGCAAGCAATGGACCTGCAGAAAGTATGGGGAAAAATGAGATCAATCCAAGAAGGAGCATGGTGAAAAGAAGCATGAAACCGAACCAGAATGATCCGATATCAACACCCCTGCCATACTGAACTTTTGGTTTCTTGTTTGAAAATGATTGAGCAATTAGTAACTGGAATGCAATTATGGGATATCTCCCCATTATGACAAGTATTCCAATCAATGTATTATAAAATGGTGTATTTACAGTGAAACCTTCCATGGCTGAACCGTTGTTCGATACTGCAGAAGCAAATTCATACAGGAGTTGAGTTATCTGGTCAGGCCTTGTGTTGATAAAACTTTTCATTAGTTCTGGCCCAAATAGAAGCACTATTCCCATGGGAACGATAATCAAAATGGGATGAATTATCAGCGTGAATGTTGAATATTTTATCTCTTTCGATTCAATTTTCAGACTCATAAGTTCTGGAAGCTTCCCGACCATCAGAGATACAATGAATACTGTGAATATCACGTAGGAGAATATGTTGAGGACACCTGTGCCTACTCCACCCAGTGGATCGTTAAGGAGCATGGGAAAAAGTACTCCCAGTATTCCTGCAGGTGTATAATCGATCAGTGCTGAATTAGCGGCTCCAGTGGAAGTGAGTGTCGCTCCGGATGCAAATATGGAACTCTGTGATAAACCAAGTGCTGTCTCTTTCCCTATATAGTTGCCTCCAAAATTTATCCCCAGCATAGAAAAAGATGGAAGTCCAGCAAATTCTGAAAAGAATGTCAGAAGAGCGCTTATGATAAATATGGTGAATATAACACCATAAAGCATCCTGGCAAATTTCCTGTTCCCCAGGACTCGTCCAAGAGCGAATATTGAGCCAATGGGTATTATGGTGAATGAGACCTCTTCGATAAGATTAGTTATCCATGTTGGATTCTCAAATGGATACGCAGCATTTGCACCATAAAATCCACCACCGTTGGTTCCAATGTTCTTTATTCCTTCCAGAGATGCGATTGGGCCCACAGGTATATTCACAGTATATTTTGCGAAGAATGGATGAATTGTAATGCTGGAATAGGTTACATCAGGAACCCCAAAAATAATAAGGAGAACAGTGGCAAGAAGCGATAGAGGAAGAATGAGGTCAAATAATGCAACAAGGAAATCGTGGAAGAAGTTGCCTATCTTTCCATCATCGCTCAGGATGCCCCTTACAAAAGCCATAGATGCAGCAAATCCAGTGGTTGCTGAAACAAACATCAATGTGATTATGACAACGGTTATGTCCAGATATGTGAGCCTTGCCGGGCTTGAATAGTTCTGGATGTTGGTGTTTGTAAGAAAGCTGGCAACGGTGTTAAAAGCAAGAAATGGATTCATGGGTCGCTGGCCGGGTGCAGCAAAAAACTCTCCCTGAAGGATAAGAAATAGAAAACAAAAAAGACCCACAATAAAATTGAAAAAAATCAGCGAACCAAAATAATACCTGAAAGTATATCTCTTATCCCTGTCAATTCCAGCAGCTCTCTCTATAAAAGTTATCAGAGGATCACTATACTTCCTGAACCATGTATTCTCACCTGCATATATTTTGCTTATGTAGGGGGAAAGAATGTAACCTAAAATTGTTATTATTGCAATATATAGAAGAATGATTATTACGCCTGAAACAAGCCTGTCCACAACGAAAAAATTTGACCAAAAATTACCCTGTGATGAAATCGATGAACTCATAATTTCTCAACTCTTACCATTGACCATACCAGATAAAGACTTGACAACAGCACAATTGCTGCTATGGGTATCAGCCAGATATTGTTCCATGACATTTCCCACAATTATAACACGGCATTATATTAGTGTTATGCGGAACACTTAAATAGAGATTTTTTCAGGGGAGTTCCCTGCCCATGTATGGCCCGTATCTTTCAAATGAAAGTTTCCTGAAATACTCCCTGACACCAACACCGCTGATTACAAGTATCCTTGGCCTGTGGAATTCCTCAGTTGTGATCCTCTCAGCCTCGTTGATGAGAAGTTTCCCAAATCCCCTATGTTGGTAATTTCTGCTGTCATGAGAACCTATGGGAACTATCCTTCCGACTGTCCGGATTTCCCTTATCATCCCAGAATCCCTTGAATGTTCATACCAGGAATTCCCAGATATATCTCTCAATCTGAGGTATGCAGCAATGTTGCCAGATGCGTTCTCCATGGAAAGAAATACTTCCTTCCCATCTGAAGCCATGTAATCTTCTCTTCTGATCATGAAACCCCCCTCAGGTGTTTCATGGAAACCTATCTCCCTTCCTCTGATTTCCATGCTCCTGATTCCTTCTTCCTTCAGCTTTTCATCTACTATATTCCTGATATCGCTTCTTTTGACTCCCGCATCAATAAAATTTACCGGTATATCCCGCTGCATCCTCTGTACCCTGATCCATGGCGGCATTTCCTTCATGAACAGTGTTATAAGGGAGGCTGCCTCTTCCGTTTCCATAGGCCTGTATTCACCCTTTTCCCACATATTGTAAAGTTTTGTTCCCTTTACCACAAGTGTAGGGTAAATTTTAAGCATGTCAGGTCTGAACCTTTCGTCCGATATCATATCCCTGAAACTTTTAAGATCCATTTCATAATTTGAATTGTACATTCCAGGCATAAGGTGGTACAGTACCTTTAGTCCTGCATTCCTTGCAAGCTCTGTGGATTTTACGATTTCATCAATTCCGTGCCCGCGATGATTTATGCGTAACACATCTTCGTTCAGTACCTGTACACCAAGTTCAACCTTTGTGGTACCATATGAAAGGGCCAATTCTATATCCTTCTCCATGAACCAGTCAGGTTTAGTTTCAACTGTGAGTCCAATACATCTTCTATTTGCAGTCTCATTTATGTTCATTGCCTCTTCAATCGTTTCTGACTGTACTCCGTTCATTCCATCGTAACATCCTTTTGCAAACCATTTCTGGTACTCTGAGTCCCTTGCAGTGAATGTTCCCCCCATAATGATGAGATCAACCTTGGATGTGTCATGGCCAATTGTTTCCAGCTGCTTCAGCCTGTTGAATGTGATGCTGAATGGATCATAATTATTGGATCTTCCTCTCATAGCAGATGGCTCATATCCAGTGTATGATTGAGGAGAATTATTCTCCATGCCACCCGGGCAGAATATACACCTTCCATGTGGACACATTTCTGGAGAAGTCATAGCTGCCACCACTGCAACTCCAGAGAGGGTTCTTGTTGGTTTTAGACGGAGAATATCCCTCGATTCTCTGGAAATAAATCCTGAATTAAGGATTTCAGAGTTGGAGAGTATTCTATCCATACCATGTTTTCTTGCAAGCTTAATTTTAAACTTTTGCAGATCTTCTCCATCCTTGATTTTTCCTGTAGAAATAAGAGAATCTATTTCCTCATAGATATTCATTCTAAATCAACATTACAGTGTTGAATTTAATATTTTCATGAAAAAAACACTGCGACAAAAATAGCATGTTCATTCATGGCGATAAGATTTCACAGAAAACTTTTACATATTTCTATTATTGAGATTTACCTGTTGCGGAAAAATTCCGACGATCATTGGGATTCTACTCTAACTATTTCAATGCATTCAAGATGCTTAAGATTTCTTACAGAACTTTTTCACCATATGATTTGCAAGTACCGGCATCCATTACCTTTTCCACATCTTAATTTTTTTTTAATTTTCAGCGTATGTCCTCTTCTATAAAAGTGAATATAGTCAGTCCTTCAATCATGTCTGCAATTTTTCTCTTCTATTCATGTTGTTCTTTGCATTGTAGAAATCCCATTAATAGCTAGAAAAAAGTCGATTAAATTGCCAAACCCATACCTTCAATGTCATGAATCTTGTCTATGGCTTTAATGCCTAATCTCTTAAGGTATATTAGAAAGACATTGCCGAGAATCTCTTCTGATAAATGAAAAGAAAGAATGGTGAAGACTGATATTCGAATGGTGAAAAACAGAAATAAATTATAATGCAATCTCATGTGTGATCATGTCTCAGGTTGAAGAGGTGAAGTTGGACTTTCCTGATGGATGCAATGTGATTCTTGGCTATTCCCATTTTATCAAAACGGTTGAAGATCTTACAGAAATAATAGCCACTACAAGGCCGGATGCATCCTTTGCAATAGCATTCTCTGAAGCTTCCGGTGAAAGACTCATAAGGTGGGATGGAAATAATAAAAAACTCATTGATATTGCAGTTGAAAATGTAAAGAGAATCGGTGCGGGCCATACATTCCTAATTATTCTTGAAAATGTGTTTCCCATATCCATAATGAACCAGATAAAGAACTGCCAGGAGGTTGGGAGAATTTTTGCTGCAACTTCAAATCCGCTCTATGTTCTGGTTTACAGAAATATGCAGGGTGGAGGAGTTGTGGGCGTTGTGGACGGTTATTCACCGCTTGGCGTTGAAAACGAAGTAGATATAGATAAAAGAAAATCTCTCCTGAGAAGGATTGGATACAAAAAATAGGCCCGTAGTGTAATGGATATCATATGGGCCTCCGGAGCCCACGATCCGGGTTCGAATCCCGGCGGGCCTGCTTCCATCGATAAAAAATTCAGGTAATGAATGAACTTTTTTTCGTCAATACTCTTCCGGAAAGTTCTTTTATTGCAGATTCTGTGAATGTTCCTGTTGAGGCATAAAGATTCTTGTATTTTGTTCCACTGTCAGGGAATATTGTTAGAATCTTTGACCCGGGATAATTCATTGCCAGCATTCTTGCGCAGTGATAATTTGCCCCGGATGAAACACCAACATATATTCCATGATCCTCTGCCAGTTTCCTGACAGATTCAAGCGCCTGTTCCTGCGTGACAGTAATGATAGAATCCACAATCCCAATATTCCTGTCAATTATTTCCCTGTCCTTTGCTTTTTCATAATTTCTTAAGCCCTGTATGAATGTCTCTCCATCTGCCTGGCCCATGACAACCTTTACTCTGTTGCTTCTTTCTTTGAAATATCTCCCCACACCCATGATAGAGCCTCCTGTTCCCATGCATATACATACATAATCTGGAAAGCCGATCTGTTTTTCTGCCTCAGACCCTGTAGTATATACATGTGCAAGCCAGTTCATGTCATTTCCATGCTGGTGAAGTGCAATATACTGATCCGGGTTTTCCTTCATAAGAGCAATGGATTGCTGTATAGCCTTTTCTGTGCTCGTTGAAGTTTTCTCCTCCATTGTAAATTCAACCTCTGCTCCACTTTCCTTTAATTTCTCCACCGTCTCAGGAAAGGTTCCGGGAGGAATCAATATCCTTGATTTTATTCCCATTTCTCTGCAAATATTTCCAATGGCGATTCCTGTATTGCCCGATGTTCCTTCAACAAAAATTTTTTTCGCATTTCCACGGTTATTCTCGAGTTCCCAATTTACCATAAAAAAGGCAGCCCTGTCCTTTACCGAACCGAATTTGTTGAAATACTCAAGTTTTGCAAAAATTGTAGAGCCGTTATTCAGCGATATTGGAAAAATAGGGGTGTTTCCAAATCCCATGGAATAAAATCTGTCCCTTATTCTGCCAAGTGTGCTGGCATCATAATCCATGACTGGAAATGGTAGAAATAAATATAAAGAATATGAGAAGAAAGATAATTAATTTTAAAAAATTTGAAACTACTCTTTTTCTGCTGGTTTATGTTGGTATTTTTCAATAAGAGGCTGGATCGCAGGGGAAACTGAATAACCTGCAAGGGCACCCAGAAAAGAAAGTAGGAAACCTAACAGGAAAGTAAATGCCAGGAAGATAATTGCTCCACCTGGTATCCCCGCAACATTTCCTATGAGTGCTGCCTCCTTAAGTCTGTAATTTCCATTGTATGCAAATATCTGAAGGAGTATTCCAAAGGCACCAAGAACACCCAGAAGAAGAGAAAATTTCTTTGTATTTGCAAAGACCATTGATATGATGAATAATGGCACAAATATCAGGTACCAGTATTCAGTGAAAGAAATCAGGATACCTGAAACCAATGAAAGGGCCATTGCGTAGTATGATCCATACTTCATCATATGGATGCACCCCCATAAAGATAAAAGAATTCAGATGGTGCAGTTGCCGGTATCAGTGTAAAATAGATTCCATTGTTCCAGTCCTCAAAAGTGTTTGAATAATATGGGCTCAGTGGATTTTCAGAAAGACCGCCCGGATATATTCCTACAGCAGTAACAGGATGACTCATATTTACAACCATTCTCCAGGATGGCCCGAAGTTTGATATGGTTCCATATGCGGCATTTATGGTATTGCCATCCCCAGCTGCAGGAAGCTCCTGTGTATTCATTGAAGATACCCCAAAGAGGCTGGTGAGGACTCTTTTGTGTATATTCCCCCATTCCCATGCATTGGAATATGATCCATATGTTTTGTTAAGGTATGCAACAGTTTGGTTCATTGCCTCATTCATCACCGTTGCCTCTGTCCTGTCCTTACCTGTTAACGGGTTGTTGAACCACGCTGAACCTACAGGATTCATTGTCCAGTTTACGAGATCTTCAATGAGAGGCCCATGGTAGTAATCCGCAGGACCGAGGAAGAATGTATTGTTGTACAAACCATCTGCAGTTGTTATGTTATATTTAATCATATAGGGAAGGAATGTGTCATTAATGAAATTGATAAGCCAGTAATGGTAAACTGTTGTAGCAGTGGAATTGATTGTGAAGTTTCCATTCCATGAATTCATGGCAGAGATTACTGACGAACCTGCAGTGGAGCCAGATATATTTCCAAGCAATGGTTTGAGGAATATACTTGTAGTATAGTCATGAACATTCAACTGGATATTTTCCATCTTTGCCATGTTCAAACCCTGGGTTGTGTTGAGCAGGTAATGAATCTGATCTGCTCTGTAGCCGGATTCATAATCCCATCCTATGTAATACTTGAAATTTGATGAGACAGTAATCTGGTTTGCAGAGAAGACGAACCCCCTTGAAGGATCATATAGATATGGAAGTTTGCTTACAGGAATGAAACCCTGCCAGTTGTACGGGCCAGTTCCAGGGAGAATGCCCCTTGGATTTCCCTTTTCTATGATCGGATAGTTGCCAAATGGAAATATTCCTATGTTGCCAAGGTAGTCCGCAACGGCCCAGTTCTGTATTGCTGTCTTGAAAAGAATGGATGCATTCTGCCAGAACTGTTCTACACTGTTAGCCTTATCAATGTGAAGGAAGAAGTCTAATTCATAGGTAGGCTGCAATCCCGTCCAGTCCATTGCAATCGTAGTTGAACCTGTGTAGAGAATTACACCGTTAACTGCCCTCATGACTTTCAGTGAATAGCTCTGCTGCCCACTGACAGAAATGCTTTCATTTATGATTGAAAAGCTGGAATAGGAACCATTATTCATGTACTGTGTGGTGGAACCATTCTTCATGGATTCAGCATAGAAATATGTCTGCTGAACCTGACCATTGGTTGCACCCCATGCAATATGAGGGTTGTGGCCCAGAACAACACCTGGAAATCCCGGAAATACAACTCCAATCACATTCTGTCCTGGTGATACAAGCTGGAACCCGAGCCATATGGATGGGACCTCTGTAGTCAGATGCGGATCGTTTGCAAGAAGAGCCGATGTATTGTGTGTTTTCACCCCATTTACAGCCCAATTATTGCTTCCGAAATCCCTGAATGCAGCGTACTGTATAGAGATGGAATAGTTCATTCCGAACAGTTTTTGGAAAACTGCACTGTCTATGGCGTTGACAGACTGAAACTGATTCTGCTCTGACACCTGTGGGCTCAATTTACTTAGACCTACCCCACTATAATTGTAGGAAGGGCTGTAAAGTGAGAGGTTAGATATGTCCCCGGTGCCATTGTATATGGCAGTATTGGCGCAATATGGAACAACTGGGCTCTGGACACCTGCAGGATATGCAGGATAAAGACCCTTTATGACTGATTCAGGCATGTTCTGAAGCGCATAATTGAAATTTAACGGAGACATGCCACCTGCACTGTTCTGCCAGAGGAAGAACTGCTGAACCGCCATCACATCAGTAATATTCCATGTGTGTGGTACATAATTGAGAAGCTTGAACAGCAATGGCATAGTCTGTGGCGTGAGTGTTGAAATATATGAATTTATGCCCATTGTGAAGTTTTCTATTACCCTGTGAGAATAGGATGATGGTGACATATTGTTCACTTCCTGTTTAGCGATCTGACAGTCCTGAATGGTTCTGTAAAAAATATCTGAGGAAAGTGTTGCACTTCCTATGACCTGTGAAAGAGTTCCGAGTGCAGTTCTTTTTATGAAGTCCATCTCTTCCAGCCTGTACTGTGCTTCCAAATACCCCTGCATGTAATAGACAAGGAAAGTATTGTTTGACTGGATTCCAATGAATCCGTCGGGTTGTGTATAGATCACAACCTCTCCAGTGGTCCCATTCACAGAAATGTTCTCATACTGCACTCCAATAGAACCTTTCGGAACGACAGGGTCCCAGACTCCTGAATTTGGGTTGAGAAGATTCTGGAGAGGGGGAAGTCCTCCTATAGGCATTGACGTGATTGTGACGATCACAGCTATAAAAACTACTGATATTACAAGAGATTTTGCTCTTATATTTTCCTTCATTGTGTTGATATTACTAAACCAATATATTTAGATTCCCTGCACAATGATATGGCCTGACATGATTTATGATTTTTTTGTTTATAACTACTAAGTTATAATATTAAAAATTTCTGAAACCAGAAAATTTAGAATGTTCTGGTTATGAATATTCCGTAAATATACTGGAGCGAAGTTGCACCATGTTATCACATTTGATGCCAGTCGAAGAGAAATGTGTTCTTGCTGCACTGATTCCAATTTCGCCGCATTTTTCCAGCACATGAGCAACAGAAGGTAGATTTGCCTTTCTTATGGAACAACTGTCAGTGAGATCGAGAAAGAACTGTGAGATATCCTCATTTTTAAGTCTTCCCAAAAATTCAACTGAATCCACACTGCAGGTCTCAGGAATATTCATGATTTTCTCACCGAGGAAAGATTCCAGTTTGCCGGTCCACAGGGGCCCGTATGAATTAATCCCATACATAGGATCTATAACTCCGGGATCAGCAAATCCAAGAAATTTGTCAGTTTTATCAGCCTCAACTGAACTCTTTCTGATCTGCACAATAACCCTGTAAAAATGACCATGGTAAAATGATATTACGGGATGCATCCCTGTATCGAGTGATACTGCTCTTCTCGCTATAAATCCAAGTAGGTTCCGAATACCCATCTCATGCCTGAGGTTACTGTTCAGGACTTCTGACCCATATCTTCTTTTTGTATTTGCCTTAAGAGAACCGGTGAGAACACTCAAATCGGTTGCTGTGAAACCAATATATCCCCCGTTTTTTATGTGATTTATTGCAATGTCTGTGAAGGGGACTATGTTTCCATATGGATCCACATCAATGAAATCGAAATGATATTTCGAAACCATGGATTCGAAGGTGCTCCAGTGCAATTCGCCCTTGAAATCGTTTAATTCTGCATTCGTTTTCAGTATGTCAAATGCCCTAAGGCTCCTTTCACTTGCTACTGACCTGATACCAGCTTCTTTTTCTGCCCTTATGGCCCTGATTCCTGTAGCAGCAAAGCCGTCCAGATAGAGATGTGGTTTAACAGTATTGAGAAAACAGATGGTTATGTCTCTGTTAAGTCTCTGGTTGCTGTTCAAGAATCCAGGCATGGATCTACCGGGGCCCCTTCCTAGTGGCTTAAAACTTGTCCTGATCCTTGCACTTCCCTCAATATACTCTTCTATTGTTCATCCTCTCCAGTTATGACTTTCATTACCCTGTATGGGAGAAGACTCCTGTTGATTGGTGTGATATCAAATATTCTCACACCCTCCAGCGCCCTAATTTCCTGTAATACGGGATTTCTTGATTTTTTGTGTATTGTGACCAAAATTGGCTTCGTGGAGTTCAGTGCATCATTGATTATCTTCTGGATATTTTTTGTCGTATTTTCAAGTTTTCCAACCTCATCAATCACTATTACATCCGCGGATTCTATTGCCCGCTGCATCGCAGGTATAAGAAGTTCTTCGAGCAGCCTTGTGTCAACACCTATCTTATCTATTTTTACCCTGGAAGAAATTCCCGTATCCGCGAAAACAATTCTCCTCTTCGTATAGATATCAAGTATGGAGTAGCCTTTGAGCTTTCCCTGTTCCATTATTTCAGAAACCAGAACACCCTGTATATCCTTACCCTGATTTTTAAGCATTTCTATGATCTTTCCCAGTGCATCAGCTTTTATTGATCCTACTGGACCGGTGATTCCGATTTTGACTGCCATGTTAATCCTCCAGGTACATCAATGGATAATTCAATTTCTCAATATAGGACATTCTAGCAGTCACTGTATCATTTCCATATTTCACACTGATCTCGACATCCATCATTTCTCCAGTTAGAGATTGATAAGAATAAGTCCCCTCACCACTCTTGAGAGAATCTCTCCTAATTTTCACAGATGCTTCGGATATGAATGGCTGTACCTTTACACCTTCCATAATTGCCTTTTCCGCTGAATCAACGTTTTTATTGTTTATTGGCATTCCAACATATTGATGATAGATTGACCCCAATTTTATTCCTGCTTCGAAAATAGCTCTTTCCCTATCTGTACACTTAAAAAACTCAGCAGCTAAATCGTTCATAATGAAGAGGTATTAAAACGTTTAAAATAAATTTTATCAATGTTTTTTAAATTCCATATGCTTAATCCAGAATCTATTTCAAATAGAACCTGTGGGTGACATCCTCCCCCAGCTAACCAGGGGGCTTCCCGCTCGCATATATTAAAAAAATATCTTTTGTGTTATATCGGTTGATTATAACAAACAAAAGTTTCTAAATTCTATCATATTTCCTTATGCTGAGATAAATCAGGGGGACAAACCACGTGATCAATGGTGTGAAAAAGATCAATGGGCTTAAATAAAATAATGACAGATGATTTAGCATTTCAACTCCTATAAAAGGTGACCTGGCAATATAGTTGAACAATTCCATTGGGGCTGTGAATGGAATAAGCCCAGTCAACAAGTTGAATACCCTTATTTCTTGAAGGTATGGCAGATATAACATCGAACCTTGATTTACTTGTGAACCTAGATTTATTCCTAAACTGGATGACAAAATGTTTACAAAGAGTGTGGTTTCGATTAAGTTAGAAATGATTGGGACTCCAATGACGAGCATCAATGAAATTCCCATCTTTATTCCAGAACCATAACGAGTATGCGTGCCAAAGAAGAAATAAATTGGAGAGATAACTGCAAAAAGGAACAGGTTGAATATCATCATATTTGCTATAGATGATGGATTTAATAGATTTGAACTGGTTGCAAACCAAATTATATCCCCAAGTAAAAATGCGATTGCTGTTGAAATGATTGTTGCAACCGTACCCAGAATAACAGATCCTATGATTACATTTCTTCTTTTTTCAGGAATTGAAAGATAAAATTCATTCATAGGCTTGTCAAATATGTTAGTTGAGATTGCCATTGTGATAAAGATAACACTTATTGCGCTAAAAAAATAAATAGGAAATCCCAAGTTTGAAGTAAAACTAACGCCTGATGTGGATGGAGGAAAATTAAGGTTAGTGTCAAGAACGTTATTAAAATAAATTGCTACTGAATATGCTTCGTTCATTGATAAAATCTGGTTATAGTTTCCTACCCTTTGTGGAATTCCGTAATGAAATGTACCCAGACTCAAAATTGTTGATGTATTTGTGGTTAAGTTAGAGTAAGTTTCGTAACTAAGGTTGAATGTATCGCTGCTATTCCCGGGAATGTAGACTACAGCTGCAGTTCCATAATTCCCCAGATTATAATAAGGTAAAATTAAAAACGACTGCCCGGGATTAAATTCTAAAATAGAGTCTTGCTGTGAACCAGATAAATTCTTAATGCTGAAAACAAAATCATACTGTAAGTAGGACATTACTTGCTGGAAATCCGAATATTGGGAATAGTTTCCAGGGCCATTGATTTCTAACGAAAAAAGTCCATCAGAATTTGTCACTCTCTTCTGCGACTGAAGATCTTTCAAAATAAGCTGCTCACAAGCAGTTAAATTGTTCCCACTAAAAAAAGTTTGAAATGTAGATAAACTAAAATTAAATGATGAATTTGATTCTGGTTGAAGGTTTCTATCAAGAATAAACCCTTTGACCGTGAAATTATTTGTGTTTCCTATTTGTGAAGCGTTTATGTCCATATATTCATAATGATTATAGACAACTGGTTGAGAAGAATTAAAAAATAGTCCACCAAACATAAGTATAATTGATGATGCGAGTATAATAGCTATGATATTTTTTTGTTTAAAACTTCGTACAGAAATCAAACTGAACCGAATAATACCCATTTCTTCTTTGTGATTATCTCTTTGGATATTAATATTATGATATATTACATGTCCCAAAATTTGATAGGGATCGTGAGTTTACACCGATCAGATTTACTCTTTCGATAAAGCAAGTCTTTCACTGAGTTTTTTCATTAGCTCTTCAGGGTGCTATTGTACTTGGAAGTTTTCTGTTATTCTTTTTTCCCTTATAATTGATGTTCTGTGATTAATTCGTGTGGAAATGTTTTTATTTACAGGGTACACTCATGTTTGTGCCAGGAATAGTGTGGAAATCCATTCATGGAAAGAAATACATGGTGCTACGATGGAAGAAGTGGCAGAACGGCCAGTCAAGGGTGGTGAAGGAGATATACATAGGTGATGCCGAAAGACTTGCCAGGATTCTTGAGAATCCCGGATATGATATATCGGTGACATCACCCCCCTACGGATCAACTGCCTCCATACTTGCAATGGAGAAAAACATCGGTATCAAGGGCATAGTTGATGGGATCGTAGGGCACAAGGGAAATGGCATGTCACCAGGGGATTATGTTTTACTGTTTGCAATGAACAGGTTATCGGAACAAAGATCAAAGAACGGCATAGGAGAATGGATGAAAAGCGATTATGCATCCATAATATATCCAAATGTATCATCACAGGGTTACTGGAACATGATGGATCGATTCACGATGGATCACATCAGAAAAATAAAGGAAGAGATCAGGGACAGGCTCATATCCATGGGCTATGATCATTCCAGGATGTTCGTGGACGGATCAAATTTCTATACCTGCATGGGAGAGAATGATATTGCAAAAAAGGGACACAACAATGCCCATAGATACGATCTGAACCAGATATCCTACTACATCGAGGCCAATGAGGATTACATACCGTTCTACGGCGATTCGTACCCTGGCAACATGCATGATTCAAAGACATTCGGTACGATGGTGGACGCCATACCGGAATCCTCAATACTGATATTTGACAGGGGATACAATTCCAGCAAGAATATACAGAAAATCTGGAACAGGAAATACATAGGGGCGCTCGTTCAATCGGATCACATGGATCTCATGGGAATTCCGGTGAAAAAGGATTATTTCATCGAGACAGTGAAGACTGTATACGGAATTGATCACAGGATCATTGTGTATCACTCCTCAAAGCTTGAGAGGAAGAGAATCATGGCATTCATGAAGACTTTCAGGAAGGCCTATGTAAAGGTGAGGAGCATAATGGAATCCGGCGATTCGGATGCACTGGTTCGTGCGGGAATATACCTGGAATCCATGCAGCTTCAGGAGACCATCCTTCTGCCTGATGTGACCGTAACAAGTGAGAGAATGCATTCCAGACTGGAAATGCTTGGAAAGACTGCACTGTTCACAAGCATATCCAATCTTCCGGGAGATGAGATAATAGATCTATACAGGAAGCGGAACAGGGTGGAACGCTGCTTCAGGGCCA
>JAKAWU010000022.1 GCA_021816965.1 Thermoplasmata archaeon
CACATTCACAGAGAAGAACGTTCCTGCGGGCGTGTACTGGAGTGTTAATGCTTTCAATAATAATTATAGTGTGAATTATTACAATACCTCCACCGGTTCATCAATGATAGCGTATCTCCCGTATGGAACGTATAATTACACTGGAAATTTTAACGGCGTTGCAACACCGTTGCATGAGTTTAACGTAACGGGTGTTTCTATAGCAATAAATGTTGTGTTTCCAGAGAAATATTCTGTCGTTTTCACAGAAACAGGCTTGCCCACCGGGACTGTTTGGGAAGTATCGGTAAACAATTTGACAACAGGAAATAGTTTTAATTCCTCATCCACGTCAACTATTACATTCAGTCTTTACAACGGATCTTACACATACAATGTAACAACGTCCCTTTCCGGCTGGAAACCATCCAGTCCATCAGGAAAATTCATTGTCCCTGGAAGTACTGTGAATGTTCCCACCGTCACATTCAGTACAACGGATCATAATGTTCAATTCAAGGAATCCGGGATGCCTACTGGGACATCGTGGTATGTGATTTTCAATGGGACTGAAGAAATCTCAACTTCGAACAATATAACATTCTACATACCGAATGGTAATTATACCTATACACTCCAAACCCCCGTTCCAGGTTCGACGGGAATAAGGTATGTTGTATCTCCATCGTCTGGCAACGTCAATGTCAGCGGACACAATCTCAGCAAAAATGTGTCCTACAGCACCCAATATCATCTCACTATAGATACCAGTCCTGCAGGTACAGGCACGGTCTCACCATCAAGTAGCTGGTTTTCTGCTGGAAGCAGCGTTACTCTTACTGCGCAAGCCTATTCTGGGTATAACTTCTCTTCATGGTCCGGATCAGGCACGGGAAGCTACACGGGAACAAACAATCCAGCAACTCTTACTATGAGTGGGCCCATTTCCGAAACAGCTAATTTTGTCCAGACAACTGTTTACCACTACACAACCACATTCACAGAATCCGGATTACCGTCAGGAACAACATGGTACGTCAATCTAAGTAATGGCTTTGATTCAGGGGCAATAACTGGAACATCATACTCATTCTCCCTTGCTAACGGATCATACTCATACACCATAGCAACAACGGACAAGACCTATGAACCGTCTCCATCAACTGGTTCTTTTAAAGTGAACGCGGGTCCAGTCTCTATATCAGTCTCATTCTCAGACGTCAAGTATAAAGTCACATTCAAAGAAACAGGTCTGCCTTCAGGGAGTTCATGGAACATAACATTCAACGGAGTCACCATTTCTTCGACAAACAGCACAATTACTTTTTCAGCGCTAAATGGTACTTATTCTTTCAGTGCATCTAATTCATCCAGTTATTATACGGTCAACTATTCCGGTTCGATTTCAGTGAAAGGCAATAGTGTTTCGACATCTATCATATACTATCATTATGCATACATATCTGGAACAGTAAATCCATCCAACGCAACCGTTGATATCAATGGGCACTCAGTCAAAGTAACAGGCTCTGGTTCGTTCAACGTCAGTGAGGCCAGTGGTACCTACTCCATCGTGATATCTGAATCAGGGTATTCGACCTACTACAGCAACGTAACATTGACTGCGGGTCAGACAAAGGAACTAAATGTAACGTTAAATCCTGTCAAGTCACCAGCGACACCATCTATCCCACCTCTTGAGCTCTACGGAATAGTTGGTGCCATGGTCGCGATTGTAGCGGTTGTTGCAGTAGTCAGCCTAATGCGAAAGAAGCATTAGGCAACCCTTTGTACATGCTGAACACAGACTGGGGAATCAATCTGGGTAAAACATATACACCACCCATTTTTGGCGCAGTGCTAATGCTGGAAGATTACAATAAATTAGGTCTTTCGTGTAAATTATTTCTCACCTAAGGAACAACTTCATTTAAGTATCTTTCAAAACCAGTGTCTTAATCTTCAATATTCATTATATTCATCTATTTATCGGGCCAGAAGAACTTCGCTTTCTTCGTAAGGTATATCATTGATGTATATCCGCACGTGAGGAAACTTTTTTTCGTCCTAGATAACCTTAGCACTCATTTTGAAAAACCAATTAATGAGATATTAGGAGAAGATCATGGCAAGAAGATTCTCTCAAGGATAGAATCACACTCCGAAAAATCGAATCTGATTTCACATTTCTGAAATTGAGATCAACGTGTTGCATATACAATGCTTCTGGAGACGTTTTGATTTCAATGACATTCAGAGAAAAATGTCAGAGCATAAGAAAGAAGAAAAATAAGGACAAGGAGATAATAAAGTGGTCACTCAAGAGTGAAAAAGCAGATAAAAAATCATACAACATAATTAATAGATTATGACACTGGTGTATGATATACACAATGTTTTCAGATGAATCACATATGTAAATGACTGAATTCATAACATCGCATTATCGTTGAGAAAACTCAATGATTGAGGGAATCTAAGATCATATTGATGCCATATTTTCGTGAGTCAGACTTCATAAAAACGTTAAAATATTATTAATGATTGATGGTAAGTTGGGATGACGTTCCCCAGAGCCTTCAACGAAAGGCTGAACTGCTCTATGAATTGAGATGATGACGCCTATGAATAAATAGGTGCTATGGTGGTAATGTTGAATGGCTATGTGGAAACCTTAATGATGACTCTGTCCCAGTACTTTTTCGTGGTTCTGACAGCGCCACTGTATTCCGGGATAATGACAAAATTGAAGGCAATGATTGAATCAAGAAGGGGCCCCAGTATATTTCAGCCCTACATGGACATATGGAAATTCATGAAAAAGGAAACACTTTTTCCCCGTGGTTCCGGGTTCATTTTCAGGTATGGCCCCTATGTGATATTCGGCATTTATTCTCTCATTTCTCTTATAGTTCCAATACTTGTTCCTGTTCCCATATTCTTCACTGCCAGTGCAGATTTTCTTGGAGGTGCAATCCTGTTCTCCCTTGCTGCTTTCATAAAGATCGCCTCTGCACTGGAATCAGGCAGCAACTTCATGTCACTCGGGGCTGCAAGAACTGCATCTTTCATATTTCTTTCAGAGGGCACACTCATAACCGTGTTCTTTGCAGTATCGTTGATCACTCAGACAAACAACCCGTATGTAACAAACAATTTTCTCTCTGCAAACCCTGTCCAGGGACTCACCCTTGAACATATTTTTGCAACACTTGCGTTTTTCATGCTATTCTTCTATGAGACAGGAAAACTTCCACTTGAAAGTCCAGGGCTTGCAGAACTTGGAATGATTGAGGAGGGAATGAATTATGAATACAGTGGAAAGCTGCTGGCAATCAACAAATGGTCAGGACACATAAAACAGTACATTCTCGGCTCAATCCTGCTGAACGTTTTCCTTTTCCCATGGTTCCTGCAATCATCATTTCCCAACTTTTTACTGGATATACCCATAATGTTCCTCAAGTGGATGCTTCTGATACTCATAGTAGTGATAATTGAGACAACGATGGCAAAGATGAGACTGTTCAGGATACTTGATTATCTTGCAACAGCATTTACATTCTCCATCCTGTTCCTTGCATTTGGGGTGTTGCTTGGATGAACGCACTGGAGAACATTGTGTTCCTGTCTGCTGCACTGGCCACAGTTTCAGGTTTCTACATCCAGGCGCAGGAATATATCCGTTCCATGGTGAGGGGCCAGTTTGTCCAGGCAATTCTCATAGCTGCAACCATATTTGTTCTTGCATTTGTGGAGTCATCAATTGATCTGGTGGTGCTCGGTCTACTTGTTCTTGTGCTGAGAGGATACCTGATTACAGAACTTCTTGAACGCAGGATTCCAGGGAAAGGTTCTGATGTGAAAGAGAAGGACATAGGAATAGCATCTCATCTGCTGCTGGATCTTGTATTCATAATGATCGGCACATTCATCATATATTCGCTTGTTTTTTCCAGAATAACGTTCAGCATTGCAGGAAGCATAGCCGGGGACACCATACTGGTATTTCCACTTGCACTATTCTTCCAGGGCCTCTTCCTCATAGCTTCAAGGAACAGCACATTTTCACAGATAATAGGATATATAGAGGAGGAGAATGCACTGGTGCTGTTTGCTATTTTCCTGATTCCAGTACCAATCATTATAGAGGCAAGCGTTTTCCTTGACGTCCTGGCTCTGGTGGTCATATCCTCCTTTGTGGTACTGGAAAAATTCACGCACAATCCAATGGATGAACTGAGGGGGTAAAAAGATGCATATATTTCCCTATCTGATAATAGCAGCACCAATAATCGCATCAGCATTCTATTCATTGCAGCCCAGGGCTGCAAGCATTGCGGCTGGGATTGTCGATATACTTCTATCCATGTTGATTTATTTTCAGCTTCCATTCCACAATATATTTTATGTGGATTTCACAAGCTGGATATTTCTAATCATGGTCTCCTGCATATACCTCGCTTCCACCTTATATTCATTGAATTACATGAAAGATATCCAGGCAAGGGGCATATCTGAAAGAACATACTACACTCTGCTGAATCTCTTTTCTGCATCCATGTTCTTCACACTCCTTATGAATGATTATGGATTCATGTGGGTTGGAATTGAGGCGACCACCATTTGTTCTGCACTTCTCATAATAGGGGAGAAGAACGATGTCTCGCTGGAAGCTGCATGGAGGTACATAATACTTGTTTCAGCTGGAGTAGCCTTTGCATTCATTTCCATTATCCTGATCTTTTACAATTTCCATACATTGAATGTCTATGATATAATTCATTCAAACCCCACAGATGGACTCATGGGAAGAATCATCGTTGCTATAGCATTGATCGGTTTCGGAACAAAAACAGGAGTATTTCCTGTACACACATGGCTTCCCGATGCACACAGTGAGGCCCCTGCCCCTGTAAGTGCAATGTTTTCAGGGGTATTGCTCCCTGTTGCCCTGTATGTTCTGTACAGGATATACCAGATCGATCCGTTTCCACTACTGTACACATGGTTCGCTGTGGTATCCATAGCAGTCTCTTCCCTCTTCATGGCATACCAGAAAAACTACAAGAGAATGTTTGCTTATTCCACAATGGAGAATATGAACATGGCTCTGCTGGGCTTTGCCCTTGGCGGAGTTGGTGTCATAGGCGCCCTTATTCTCCTTATCACACATAGCTTTGCAAAATCAGGAGCATTCTTCTCATCCGGAAATATAATGAAATCCACTGGAAGTAAGAACATGGATCAGGTTTCTGGGCTCTGGAAGGGCATGCCATGGACATCAACATCACTTGTAATGTCTTCAATGGCAGCAACAGGGGCCCCTCCATTTGGTGTTTTCATTGGAGAATTCTTCATTCTCTCCATGCTTGCCGGAAGGAACATTGTCCAGTTTTCCATAGTGATCTTCTTCGTGATGACTGCTTTCATAGGGATTAATTATAACGTATCATCCATGGTATTCAGGGGCTCTTCAGACAGCAGGGAGCAGGGGTGGTTGATGGCAGGAACTGCCATTGTATGTGCATCCATATCCCTTCTGATTGGAATATTATTTTTGGGAGGTTATATGAATGCGCTGGTATAGGCATGATGAACCGCATGGAAGATTCATTGGAAGCACAGGAGGCATGGATATCTACGCTGAAACATACAAAGAATCATCCCGCAGGGAAATAGAATCAACTTACACGAAAACAGATCAGGAATTCATATTCTCATATGGCCCCGCATCAGGGATGCTCGAATCCTCAGAGATTGATCTTTACACACCAGGGGAGATCATAAATCATGTAGATGTTGGGACGGATGTAAGGAAAAGGGTAATACGCATTGCACAGTCAGATCCACTGGATGCACTACTGAAGATCGAAAGGATCAATGGTTTTCATGGTGCATCTCATGCCATATGTTTCATCAGTGCAATCGAGGATGCGATGGATATTAACCCTGACGGCATGATGCAGTATAACAGGATTGTACAGTTGGAATGCGAAAGGATCAGGGGCAATCTCCTCGTCATAGAAAGAATGGCGCAGGCTGCAGGTTTTGGTGTCCCTGTCAACCAGCTTGCATTCCTGAGGGAAAAGGCATCCAGGATCATAGGACGCAGGGGTGGACATAGATATTTCTTTGGTGTGAATTCAATCAACAGTTCATGCTTCAACACAGATGTCATTGGAAAACAGATGGGTGCAATCACAGAGGAGTTTCAGGATATATTCAAAGGCCTTCTGGAATCAAAACTATTCATCAACAGGCTTCAGGATAATGGCGTAAACAATGACAAGGTAAGCACAGGGCCGGCTGCAAGAGCATCAGGACTGCTTCATGATGCAAGAATTGATTCCCGGACGCTTCCATATGAAGATACAGAATATTCAATCGTGGCAAACACTGAAAAGGATGCATACGGAAGATTCCTGGTCAGGGCTGAAGAGATACAGGTCTCAGCAAGTATAATAAAGCAGCTTGAGAAGAGATGCACGAATCTCCGGAAATCTGAATATTCTTTGAAAGACGGGGAAGGGATGGCAAGAGTGGAAAGCCCTTCAGGGGATCTGTTCTACAGCGTGAAGATACTCAATGGCAAGATAGAATCTCTGGGATATATACCTCCATCCATCAGAAACATTCAATCCTTCAGGGAATCCATGAAGGGAAACATATTTACTGACTTTCATTTCAACTGGGAAAGTTATGGCATCTGGACTGCTGAGGCAGGGGTGGTTATTCAATGATAAAGAATCTGTGGTTCCTGAGGGGGCTGAGAAAGGGAATCAGGACAGAGAAGTTTCCGGAAGAGAATCCTGTTGAAATTGCCCTGTGGAGCACTGAACTCATTGGCGAAGGCAATGTTGAATGCCCGGTGGATGCCATAGTGGATGGCCAGTGGAACTTTGAAAAGTGTATTTTCTGCAGGAAATGCACTCCGTCATTTGCACCGAAGGGAAACATCAACATATTCAGGGTGAGGAATAATGAACCTGCCTTCAGGAAATCGTTCCATCTCTTTCCTTTCGATTCGGGTGCATGCGGTGCATGCAATGCAGAATTGCACAACATAGCATCTCCGCAGTATGATATGACGAGATTTGGAATATTCTTCACCAATACTCCAAGGCATGCAGACGCAATAGTCATCATGGGAGTTTGGACGCAGGGCATGAAGAAAGCACTTGATCTGGCGCTGGATGCAATGCCCGGCCCAAAACTTGTTATTGCCCTGGGATCATGCGCATCAACAGGGGGAATAATGGGAAAAGGTGCACTTGAAAATGAGAAATATGATGTGATCATAGGTGGTTGCCCTCCAAACCCATATACAATCCTTTCTGCTCTGGAAAAAGCAAGGGGTGATTGAAATAATTTCATATTATTATATCCTGCCCTTTGCAGCATCAGTTCCAGTCTCCTATCTTTCAAGAAAAGCAGGATACGCTGCAGTGATCATATCTTCACTTCTCCTTCTGCTCGCTTCTATTCTCTCATTCACATACCTTTCATCCTTCACTGTCATAAGTACCATAGCGTGGATCTCAGTGTCCCTGTTCTCGCTGACCTATGGTAAGAAATATGGAAAATGGCTTGCTCCCCTATTTTCGCTATCCATACTTGGTATGGTTGTGATACTTACATCTTACACTTACCTGCAGTTCCTTGCAGGATGGGAGGTCATGTCCATTGCGGCATATGCCATTATTGGACTGAACAGAAAAGACAACAATCCACCTTTCATATTCATGTCATTCAGTGAATTCAGCACGGTATTCATCATTGCAGGTGCGGCATATTCATACTATCTCACGGGAACAGTGGATATAGTCAGTGTCAATTCAATTATACCCTCAGTACTTTTCACAATTGGTGCAATGGTGAAGATGGGAATGGTTCCATTTATGATAAGTGAATGGCTCCCAATTGCACATGGAAATGCACCATCCAATGCATCAGCAATCCTGAGCAGCACCATGACCCTGATGGGTGTATTCGGCATTGTCGAGGTAATGCTGCTCAGTCCAATTTCTGTCTATTTTGGTATATTCCTCATAGCCATTGGAGTCATGTCCGTGATCTTTGCATCACTGTTTGCCTATGTGTCAGAAAATTCCAAGATGCTTGCAGGTTTCAGCACTGTGGAGAGCAACGGGGTTATCCTGTCTTCCATAGGCTTCTACATGATCGCGAACACACCACTTCTAAGGGAATTCGCACTGGCAACCATCGTAGTATTCGCACTCTCCCACTCTATTTCCAAATCACTCATATTCTCAGGCATAGGGGCCTCAGGAGTGGAATCTTTCTCAGAGAAAAATCCTTCAGGCGATTCGAAACTGAAGGCAGGAATGCTCCTTGGAACAGCATCCATGGCAGGACTGTTTCCCACCATTGGGGGCCTCGGGACATGGATGATGCTTGAAATGTTCTTCATGGGTGCTGTAGAACCGGGCTTTCTTGGTATCATCTCAATTGCAGCAGGATCCCTTCTTGCGCTTGGAGAAGGATTCGCCTTTGGTGCAATGATGAAAGTGCTCAGGTTCACTTCCATGGGAAGTGGAAAAGCAAGGATAGACCCTGTACAGAGGCAATCCCTGTATTTCATGGGGATCCTTCTCGTGGCAACTTTTGCAGTTTCACCATTCTTCATGTTCAGCGTATTTATGGGTGGTGTCCCATCTGTTCTCGTATTTAACGGCCTCACGATTGAATCCATGTACAATGGAACTGATTTCGGGCTAATATCTCCTGACTACATTCTTGCACTGATTTCCATATTTACTGTTTCTGCAATTGCAATTTTCGGCAGGCCTACCGGAAGAACTGTACCCGTCTGGAATAACGGACGGGATAATTTTGACCCGTACAATTCTTATGCATATTCCAACAACATAAGGATAATGCTGAAAAAGATCCTCAGGACCGACATGGGCCATAATACCCAGAGGATTGCCATGGCGGACGTTTTCTGGATATTCACTGTCCAGTCATCAAGGGCGTACAGGAAATTTGCAAGATGGTTCACCTTGAAGATCATGAACAGTTCCATCAGGTGGTACATGATTTACATGGTGGTTGCTTTTATCTTTGTCCTTCTTGTTGCAAGGTTTGCAAATTAGCTTTAAAACCATAGACAGTCATATGGGATTTTTCCAATGACTCATCGGAAGAGATAAACATGCCAGAACCTTATATCAACATGGTAGCAGACTGATAGACCAAAATATTTTTATTTAACCTTTCATTAATTGACATGGTCTTGCATATGGTTAAGAAAAAAGACTTAGATGACCTGTTGGGTGCATCCGACCTGGATGAGATGGACCGGCTTGTTTTTGGAGAAAATAAAATTGGGAAGAACTCAAGGAAAAACTCTGGTTCTGTCTCTGGGAAATAATGAAGCTTCCCTAATATTTGGGAGGCCCAGAACTACCTGAACAAGCCTTTCAAGGCCAAGCCCCCATCCAGCATGTGGTGGCATCCCATACCTGAAGGTTTTCAGGTAGAACTCAAAATTTTCGCTGTTAAGACCCTTTTCTTCTATCCTTTTTTTAAGTTCAACAGGATTATGGACTCTCTGTGCCCCAGATGTGATCTCTATCTCCCTGAACTGGAGATCGTACGATTTTGTGTATTCAGGTTTTTCATCCAGTGTTGCGGTATAGAAGGGCCTGACTGATTTGGGCCATTCAGTGATGAAATAAAATCCCTCAAATCTCTTCCCTATTATTTTCAGGGCCTCATTGTTAAGGTCATCTCCATTAATTGCAGGGTAATCATTCTTCTTTAGGATTTGAAGGCATTCACTGTAGGTTATTCTTGGAAAAGGTGTTTCTGGAATGCTCTTCACCAGTGAGAATGATTTTGCATCCTTAACAGTATCCATGAAATTTCTAATACCGTTTGCAATGGCATTTTCCAGCATAAGCATTGCATCGTTATGGTCTGCAAATGCCATCTCTATATCTATGGAGGTGAATTCATTCAGGTGCCTTGGGGTATTGTGTTCTTCAGCCCTGAATGCCGGGCCCACTTCAAAAACTCTTTCAACGCCGGACGCAACAAGCATTTCTTTGTAAAGTTGTGGACTCTGGTTCAGGAATATGTCTTTTTCGAAATACTTCACATGGAAGAGTTCAGCACCTCCTTCCGTGGCTGCGGAAACGGTCTTTGGCGTCTGAACCTCCATGAACTTGTTAGACATGAGATAATTTCTCATCCCCCACAGAATTGCAGATTTTGCCCTGAATATTCTTGCAATTTCAGGTTTTCTCAGATCAATGAACCTGCTGTTGAATCTGGTATCCATGTCTGTTTCCACATTATCCGTTATCCCGATCAGGAGTGGTGTCTCTGAAAGGTTCAGCACTGTGATCTGTGATGTTATGATCTCTCTCCCAACATTGCTCTTGATGGATTCAGGTATGGTTCCAGAAACGGAGACAACACTCTCCCTTGAAATCTTCTCAAGAAGCTGGAAATCAGGGCAGTCCCTCTTCACAGTGGCCTGAACAAGGCCAGTAGAATCCCTGATGATAATGAAGCCTATATTCTTCATCACCCTTATTTCCTGTGCCCACCCCTTGACAACAACGTCCTTCCCTGCTGCCATGCCGTCAATGTCAGATACGAAGATTTCTTTCATCTCATGGGGTATGTGGAATTTATAAAAACATTTTTTCATGCCTATAGGGTTTCTGTTCAATGAGCAAAATTAAATATTCCATTTTAGCATTTATAGATATGAACTGGAAAATACTCCTCTTCTCCATATTCCTTGTTTCACTTGTTTTACTATCTACAGTTTATATTAAAAATCCTTTTCCAGATCAAAAGCAAAACAGTATAGAGATTTACCACTCATCTGTTACTCAGAAAAATCTTGTAATCATTGATCTTTTTGAGACAATTGACCCCGGTTCGGCAAGCATGATAACAGGTGCTCTTTCCGGATTAAACAGTAACTCAACAGCAGCAGTTGTGATATGTATGAACACGCCAGGCGGCTATCTCACAAGCATGCTGCAGATGGTTACTAACATTAACCAGACTGAATCTCTAAAAATTCCCGTGTACACATACATAGTACCTGACGGGCTTGGTGCTTCTGCAGGCTCTTATGTTGCAATGGCTTCAGACAGCATTTGGATGGGGCCAGGCTCTGAAATAGGGCCATCCACTCCTATAGTAGTTGGAGGAACGAGCCTCGAGGAGAATCATACACTCAATGGAATGGAAGCACTCATGTCATCTCTCGCACAGGCGCATGGAAGGAACGTGACTGAGGCAGCAAACATGGTATACAATGATGTTGCACTTACGTCTTCCCAGGCATTCAGTTACAGGATATCCAACGGGATTGCAACAAATTTCTCAGCATTTCTTGCTGCAAACAACCTGTCATCCTACAGCAAGGCCACAGTGTCAGAATCATATTACGACCAGTTCCTGAGTTTCCTTAGCAATTCAATTACTGACGGGATACTGATATCCATCGGTTCACTTGCAATACTTCTTGATCTTTATCACAGGACGGCATTCCTCACCCTGGTTGGGCTTGTAATGATCATTCTTGGACTCCTGGGTGCGCAACTCATCGATGCATCCCTTGTGGGTATTGCAATGCTTATAATTGGTTCTGCCCTTATATTCATGGAGTTCAAGACATCTCATGGAATCGCCCTGATATCTGGCATAACTGTTGATCTCTTTGGTACTTTTCTACTGGTTTCACCACAGTATGATATCACATACTCACCATATGCAGGCGCATATTCTCCATCCCCCATCTCCAGCTCATTTTTCGTGATTGGGGCCATACTTATTGTGCTGGGACTTTTCCTCGCATATTATCTCCACAGAATAATCAGGTCACAGATTGGGAAACCCACAACTGGATGGGAATCCCTGATCAATTCAAGAGGGATTGCAGACACAGACATAGGGAAGGAAGGATGGGTCTCCATTGACGGTGTGAGGTGGAAGGCTATTCCATACAACAATGAAAGAATTGAGAAAGGTGAGACCATAGTAGTCATTGGAATAAAGAATCTCACACTCACCGTTAGAAAAGATGGTGGGAATGAATGATCATCGGGTTTGATGTTGGTGGTTCCAAAATCTCTCTCTTCCTCTCTGATAGAAATGGAAGGGTACTTTATCGGGAAAAGGTTCCTACACCACTATTCAAAACGCCAATGGACCTCATTGAAAAACTTGTGGATATGTCAAGGGAAGCAGAGGAACGTTCCGAATCTCCTGTGGATATAATTTCTGTAGTTTTTGCGGGTGCAGTTGACGGCAAGAGTGGCATCATAAAATCTTCTCCAAATCTTTTCAGGGATCAGGAGATACCAATTTCATCCATACTAGAGGATATTCTCGGAAAGACGGTGTATATAGAAAATGATGCAACTGCAGTTGCCATATCAGAAAAAATATTTGGCAACGGAAAGATTTTTTCAAACTTCATCTATGTTACACTCAGCACGGGAATCGGTGGCGGCATATTCATGAACAACAGGGTATACCGGGGCTCAAACGGAATGGCAGGTGAATTCGGTCACATGAGGGTAGTGAGTGATGGAAACATCTGCGGATGCGGAAGAACAGGATGTTTTGAAACGGTTGCCGGAGGAAGGGCCATTGGTGAGATGCTGAGAACAAGCGGGATAGGGCACACTTCCCGTTACCTGAAGAAAATTACAGACAGGCCCCTTGAGGCAAAGGATCTTTTCGATGGAGCATCCCATGGTGACACAGAATGCCTTGATATGGCAAGGATATTTGTCGACAGCATGGCTTCAGGTATCGCAAGCCTTGCGAATATCTTTGATCCGGAAGCAATCATGATTGGAGGAGGGATGGCAAATTCCACTGATATAGTCTTCAATAGAATCAGGGAGATAGTTCCGGGCCAGATGAAGACCATGGTGAGAAATATGGAGTTTTTCAGGACAACTCCTGTAACGGTGGAGCTGTCCCCGATAGCAGTTGTTCTCTATGAGGAGCAGATACCCGGGTTCAATATTGAAAGAATCGTTAAGGAGATGAGGGAGAAAATATCTCCAAAGAAAAAGATCGAACCCTGAAAAGATTTTTAGTGTTGAATCAATTAAACTTCATGAATCAGAGTGCACTGCCCGGTACGAAAATAGTTATAACATATGGGCCGTCCTGCAGGGATGAAGCTGTTTTAAGAAAAATGATAATGTCCGGGGCAACATGCATAAGGCTCAATACTGCACACAGCAGGCCTGAAGATCTCTTGGAACTCGTGGGATTCAGGGATAGAATATATGAATCCGATGGAATCTGCGTGGCTATAATGGTGGATCTGAAGGGGCCCGAATTGAGGGCGCTCACAGAAAAGCCGCAGATCATTATTGAGAACGGAAAAAAATATACCCTATCGGGGAAAGGCAGGAAAGCAGACATTTCGGTTGCTGTTGATTCAGTAATACCTATAATCCAGAAGGGAGACAGGATACTCTTCATGGATGGAAAGCTTATTTTCAGCGTGGTGGAGAATATAGATGGTTTGTGCACAATCATTGCTGAGAATGATGGAATATTGAAGAACAACGGAAGGATGAACATACCCGGCAGGTATGTTCCACTTGGGATATTGCAGGAGAGGGACATGGAATATCTGAAACTGTCTGTGGAGAACAGGATAGACTACATTGCTCTCTCATTTGTCCAGGAGAGGAAGGAGATCGATCTTGTGCATGATGAAATTCTGAGGATGGGTGGCACATGCAAGATCATAGCAAAGATTGAGACAAAACAGGCAATGGACAATCTTCAGCATATATTGAAGGCATCAGATGCCATGATGGTTGCAAGAGGGGATCTTGGGGTGGAGATGCCCATAAATGAGGTGACCCTGAGCCAGAAACTGATTATCAGGAAGGCAAGAGCATCAGGCATTCCGACTATTGTTGCGACGCAGATGCTTGAGAGCATGGTGGAGAATGAGACCCCCACAAGGGCTGAAATATCAGATGTCACCAACGCCATAATTGATGGAGCCGATTCACTCATGCTTTCTGAGGAGTCTGCCATCGGAAAATATCCACTGAAAGCTGTAGAAACACTGAAAGACACGGCCCTTCTTGTGGAGAAAGAATTTTTTTCATACAGCGAACCTGAAGAATTCAGCGGGAGCAGGATCACATACTCCATTGCAAGGGCTGCAAAGGTCATGTCCCATGAGGCCAAGGCCCACAGGATACTTGTTCTCACGAGAACGGGAAACACTGCAAGGATGGTATGTGCAGTGAGGCCGGAGGTAAATGTCACAGCTGCAACACCCTCAAGGACTGTAGCAGGGCAGATGGGCATTCTGAGGGGAGTGAGACCCGTAATTATTGAAATAGGGAAGCAGAGGAGTATCAGTGGAATCATAGATGAACTTCAGGAGAAGGGGGCCATTATGAAGTGGGAAAGGATAGTGGTTGCTTCCGGAACCGAGCAGTTCCTGTTCTCCGGGACATCACAGGTCACGGTCATGACTGCAGGAAAAATGATCATAAGGGGATATACAGGCGGAGGAAAGATTTCTGGCAGCATAAATGCAGGTTCCATGCTTGTACTCTCAGAAGGGGTTGGAAGGCTTGATGACAGTATGCTGAAAAAATACGATATATTCGTATTCAGGGGTGAGGTTGAGCGAAGTTCGCTTGAAAAAATTGTAAATTCAGGAAAAACATATCTAAGAAACTCCATTGTCATGAAGGAACCCGGAAATGATCCCATCTATATAGACTGGGATCTCGGAGCAGTCTATTCCTGAATTGAATTTAAGAATAATATTCAGATTCACTCTTACGAGAGGAATTGTATATACTATCTCCTGTTTAAAGGAAAGAGACTGTTACATGCATCCAATTAAGTATGGACATGCTTATGACAGAAAATGCTTTCAATTCAGGAATATGTCACATGCCTAATTAGCAGAATACCTTTAAATAATATTTAAAATTACCCATTCACCATTTGGTGATAAGATGAACAATGGAGACTTTATAAAGATCACATATGAAATGAGAATCGGCAACGATAAAAAACTCGTGGCCACAAATATCGAAGCACTTGCAAAGGAAAACGAAATTTTTGATGAAGAGATGGATTACAGCGAGATGCCTGTAATAGTTGGGACCAAAGACCTGTTTGACGAGATAAACCAGAGCATTCTTGGCAAAAATGTTGGCGAAGGTGAAGAAGTCGAGATAAAATCAGAAAAGGCCTATGGAGAGAAAGATGCCAAAAACATCAAGGTGCATCCATATTCCGAGTTCCAGAAGAACAAGATCGACCCCATACCAGGAAATGAGGTAAGGATAGGGAACAGGAAGGGCAAAATACTTTCAGTGAGCCCCGGAAGAGTCGTTGTGGATTTCAATCACCCATGGGCAGGAAAGGACGTCTTCTACAAATATACTATATCTTCAAAAATAGAAGGCAATGCAGACAGGATGAAGGCTATAATCCAGCAGCACACAGGAAAACTCTGGACAACATTCGATGTTGAAGAGTCCGGAAATGAGATATCTGTATCAGTGCCTGAAGAACTCAGGTTTAACCTGGAATGGTTCAATGCAAAATTCAATGTGGTTAACAGTGCAAGAGAGAATATCAAAGACAGGACCATAATTATGCTTGAGAAGTTTGAGCCAAAGAAGGAAGACTCAATTCCCGAGACACAACCTGCTTCCAGTGACGACAGTCCAGTGCAGGAATCTGAAGACTCACATAATGAAGCCTGATTATTCAAAAATACACATTGCACTGGTTGAGCCCGAAGTACAGGGCAACATAGGGGCCATTGCCAGGGCTATGAAAAACACCAATTTTTTCAATCTTATTATTGTAGGAACACCTTTTCTTGATGATGACGCATACTCCCGTGCCATGGAGGCAAAACCTATTCTCAACAGTGCCATTTTCTATAAGAATGTAGGAGATTTGAGGAATGATTTTGACGTTCTTGTGGCCACATCTTCTGTACCTTCCGCGAACCTGAAAGATTACAGGAGATTGCCTGTTGAGCCTGAGAAATTCTGGGAAGATTTCTATGATCCGTCCCTGAGCACATGCATTGTGATGGGAAGGGAAGGGGATGGACTCAGAAACAATGAACTGTCGCTGTGCGATTTCTTCATCACAATACCTGGGAGCCAGGAATATCCTGTTTACAACCTATCTCACGCTGCAGCAATCATAATGTATGAGGGCCTGAAAATAGAGCATCTGGAGTTTCCAGAAAAGGAAAAGGCAGGAGGGCAGGAAATATCTATCCTGATAGGAAGGATTATGGAAATAATGGAAAAAGTGAATTTTTCAAAGCACAAAATGCCTGCAACTGAGGTAATGTTAAGAAGGCTTTTTTCAAGATCCGGCCTGCTCAGATCAGAATTCTTGAGGCTCATGGGCATTCTGAGGAAAATAGATCTGGGTACAGCTGAACTCAAGTCTAAAAATCGTGGAAAGGGCAGTGTTGAAAATGAAGTACATAACAGTAAAAAACCTTATTAATGCCGTATTATTTATGTGTTACTTCTGATGGTCAAAATGTCGGTTAAAACAGAGAATAAGTCAAGCCAGGATCTTAAGTTTGCAATTGAACATCTTCTTAAGGTTTCAAGAGAAAACAATTCTCCAATATGGAGAGATATCGCAGAATCACTCAGTGGTTCAAGAAAAAATTATGCAGCAGTCAATCTTGGAAAAATTTCAAGGCTCTGCAAGCAGGATGATGTTATAGTTGTTCCTGGAAAAATACTCGGGAGCGGAATTATTGACAAGAAACTCAAGGTATCTGCCCTGTTCATAAGTGAAAAGGCAATGAGAAAACTCAGGGATTCAGGTTCTGAATTCGTACCCATCGATCAGCTTGCTGAAGAGATGCCAAAGGGCACAGACGTTAAAATAATAAGGTGAACAGATGAAAATTATAGATGCAGGAAACTGTGTTTACGGAAGACTTTCGACAATAATCGCAAAGGAACTTCTCAATGGTGAGGAAATAGTCATAGTGAATGCTGCAAAGACAGTGGTAACGGGAAACCCAAAGAGCGTTACAAAGAAATTCCTTGAAAGGAGAGATATAGGAAGTGTGAGGAAGGGCCCATACTATCCCAGAGTTCCAAAAGCCATATTGAAAAGATCCATAGGAGAGATGCTTCCAAAGAAGACCACAAGAGGAAAGGAAGCCCTGAAGAGATGCATGGTTTATGATGGCACACCTGCTGAACTCAAGAACTCAAAAATTGAGGTTATCGAGGAGGCAAGAAACAGCAAGGTAAGCGGCTATGTGACACTTGAAGAAATATCCAGGGCAATGGGGAAAGAGGTGAAAATAGTTGAGTAGCGCTAAAGAACAGATTATCACGACAGGAAGCAGGAAAACAGCAAAGGCGAGAGCATACACAAAGAAGGGCACAGGAAAGTTTCTCCTGAACGGTCTTCCAATTGAACTCTACCCTGTTGCGATACTGAGGGAAAAACTCATAGAGCCGGTCATGCTCATAGGTGACAAGGCCACAGCAATGGATATTGAGATCACAGTGAGCGGAGGCGGAGTCACGGGCCAGGTTGACGCAGCAAGGACTGCAATGGCAAAGGGAATAGTGAAGTTCCTCAACGATTCTACTGTGGATGAAATATACAGGCAGTATGACAGGACAATCATGGTCAATGATATAAGGAGAAAACTTCCAAAGAAACCCCAGGGAAGAGGCGCAAGAGCAAAAAGACAGAAATCATACAGGTGATCATTTTGATTATACCTATAAGATGTTTCAGTTGCAACAGGGTAATAGCTTCCGACTTCAGGAAATTCCAGAAGAAGATGAACGAGATCAGGGAGAAGAGAAGGGAGCCAACTCCCGAGGAAATCTCCAATATAATGGACGATCTTGGACTCGAGAAATACTGTTGCAGAAGAATGATTCTATCTCACATAGAACTCATAGATGAAATAATGCCTTTCTCCTGATTTTTAAACATATATCAGTGCAAAGGGACCGTGGGGTAGATTGGTATCCTACCAGCTTGGGGTGTTGGTGACTTGAGTTCAAATCTCAACGGTCCCATACCATATAGGGGGATATAGACAAGACCAAAAAACGTGCCGTTTTATTATATCTACATCCTAAAATTTAAGTGGTTTTATTAGATTTCAGGTATTGTTCAAAATGCATTCTAGTAAGCCTATTTTGTTCTTCAATCCTCTTTCTAAAAAATGTTTTCTCACTAAATTACAGATATAAATTTTTTATTTTAAGTAGTTCTCAATTATTTCTCTGTCTCTCGTATCGACTTTATACACATCGTATATCAACTGGTTCATTTCAGATTCCAATTTTCTAACTATCTCTGTGATTCTTAATGTTTCATCAGTCTTGCGGTTTTGAATTTCATTTAATTTTTGATTTAATTCGAGAAGTCTTTCACTAACTAAAGATATTTCGCTCTGTATCTTTGGTTCGATGCATTTTATGGGGACGTTTTTCCAATCATCTGGATACGTGTCTATCTTACTTCGATTATTCGTTCTGAGTAGATATTGAACAAGATTAGAGTTTAGTATAGCTAGTAGGTACTTTATATTAAATTTCTGTGAAATTTCTTCAACCTCTTTTCTCACCAACCCGGTGTTAGTAAAATATTTAGATATATGTGAATTGTCGACATTCTTTAGGAAGATATATGGAACTCCAACCACTATTGTATTATCACAAATTTCTTTATTTTTTGAATATGCAATAACTCTTTTCTGTCTTGCCATGAGAAGTTTCTCTGGTTCATAGAGTTCTCTAAAAGTTGGTCTAACTAATCTAGAGGGGCTCCTGTCAGTGTCCCATTCGACATAGAGCTTCTTGATAATCCTGAATTTTTCTATATATTTTCCTTCGATGTATTCATGAGTATGGACGTTATCCTTTGTTGTCGATAATAAATCAGATTTTTTGAATTTCAATGGATCATCTTTATCGCTGTTAAATCTCGCACCATAGCTCACATAACAAATATTGCCCAAGGGGATTGTATTTTCCAACTTAAATTTAACATTCGGTGCTTTTATTCTGAAGATGGCATAATCATCATTCGTTGCATTATCAAGCACCCTCTCATTTGTAATTTCATTTTCGTGTATAACACGTTTACACTTGGTTATTTTGTTATCATTCTGAACGAAAATAATCTTACTTCTTACTCCAACTTTTGTGAAGACCTCTATATCGGGAAAGAAATCTATTTGATACAATGAGTATTTTTCGATGATCATCTTTCCTAGTTTTTGGGTGTAGTCGGTTACTCCAATAGTATCGGGGATGATCATCGAAAACTTACCGTGTTTTCTTAGTAATTTTATACCTTTCTCAACAAAAGGGACAAACATATCCCACATTTTGTATGACGTTTCATACTTTCCAGAATTTTCAATAAACTTTCGTGTTTCAATATCCTTGGCATCTCTCGATTTAATGTAAGGTGGATTTCCAATTACAATATCAAACCCGCCTTCTTTCATAATCTCAGGAAATTCCTCTTCCCACTTGAAAGCTTTGTCAGAAATAGAAGGATCATCAACCAAGCTGTTTCCAACTTTGATATTGTTTTGAAGCATTGGCAATCTCTGTTTACTCTCTGAAATTCTTAACAGTAAGTTCAGTTGAGCTATTTCCACGGCTTTAGGGTCTAAGTCTACCCCAAATATGTTATTCTTGAGGATTTCTGTTTTAGTAGAATAAAACTTGACCATTTCACTTTCAGTATAAAGATCATCAAATTTCACCTGTTCAACGTTCCTCACACTTTTTGGTATCTCTTTATTTCTGCTATAGTAATTAAGCCAGTAATCCTCCAATTCCTTGTAAGCTCTTATCAGGAAACTACCAGAGCCACAAGCCGGATCAAGTATCCTAACCTTACGGATTTCCTCAGGCGTATGAGTTTTGATATATTCACCAACTGTATTCCTGACCATGTAATCAACAATGTAAGAAGGCGTGTAGTAAATACCCTGCTCTTTCCTATGTGTCTTTGATTCCTCCAACTTAGCCCTCTTAGGTGTTGATTTGAGGATATTTCCAAGATACTGCTCGTATATGTTTCCTAGAACATCCGATTCAATGAAAGAAAAATCATATCTGTAAGAGTTGTCCTTAGACTGGTTAAGTCCTTCTATGACTTCTTGTAAAGCTTTGTCGTCTATGTAGAGGTTATCGCATAAATGGTGGGCAAAGAGTTTACTGTTATATTTGTTGTCATATTCCTTGTATATTCTTGAGATTTCTTTTATAAGATTGCCTTTGCCTTTTTCAGACCATTGCCTAACAATCCCTTGTATCTTCTCTCCTTCTATACTTTTGTCCTCAGCATTCCTTATGAAAATTAAGCGGTCAAGAATCCTCTGGACTGTTTCGTCCAAATCATCTTGAGTGAGATGTCTATCCTGATTATTCCTAACAATATCCTTTGATAATATCTCCCTGAAATGGATCATATCTTGCAAAAGCTGTTTGTCTATGCTATACTTCATCTGCTTTTTATAGCGTTCTTTCGCTAAGTCGTCCAATCCATTTTTCTCAACTGATTTCTTAGATAGCAATTTGAAATTGTCATTCATTAAAAAATCACTAGTGTGAAAAATAAACAATATGTTGTTTCCAAAATTTGCATCTTTCAAGTCAGCATTGTAAACTGCAATGGTTTCGAAATTAGTTAAAATAGCCCAAGAACATGATTTCATCCATGCGTAGTCGATGGCTTGAGTGACATAATCTGAATTTTTTTCTATATTCTCTTCTTTTAGAGGCTTGGCTTCAAGGAAAAACTTGGGAATTCCATTAATCCTGAATCCATAATCTACTCTCTTCTTTGATATCGTTTCCTCAGCACTTATGGAATCGTTTCTCCTACCTCTGTTATAGACGTTCCAACCTAATGCTTCGAACAATGGTATGATGAAATCCTTTTTTGTTGATTCTTCGTTGTACTTCTTGATCTCACCTGATTTCTTTATCTGCTCGTATTTTGATATGAGTTCGATGATTCTTTCAAAATCGATGTTGTAATCTTCTTTTGTTTTTGATAATTTTGTCATTCAATCCTAACCTTTGTTTTATTATAAAGCTTAATAGTTTTTCCCTCTTTAATCTTCTTTTATTCATACCACAATGTAGTTTTGTTTATCTTCAAGGCACTCCGTTTCTCAGGATCAATTGGCATGATACTCTGCTTCATATCAGTAGTATCATTTCTTGATATTTCAATATCAGGTATCTTGAAATCTTATGCTTTCTTCTTTCCTGATACGTGATATGAGCCCCTTAATTTTTGACAGATATTCCTTCTTCCAATGAGACATTTTCTATCAACCATAATCGCACTTTTGCTAGTTCTCTGATATCGATAATGGTTTGTACTTTCTTTGGATAATTTCCAACTGTCGCGTTTTTACTATTTCTTCGCTGATGATGCCTATTTTGGAACATTCCTCATAGAACTTTCTGATGTAATCATTTCTTCCAACTCCATTGGGTCCATAGAGGATGTGCAGAACGCTCATAACCTCTAATGAAAATCTTCTGAATAGTTTCATCATATCAAATTCTTCTATTTTCTCCAAAATCATTTCGTCCAAGTTGTTTATGAGCAAATTCTTAGAGAAGGTCAGGACCATCAAGAGATTATCCAAGGAAGACTGTTTAATTCTAAGCTTTTGATCTCTACCATTACCATATTCTCCAACATTCTTGACAAAAACATCCGAAGCGTAGTATCCTTCAATCGGTTGCTCAAACCCGTTGAGTATCATAGCAATACGCCGGATAATACAACCAAGGCATTTCCCGCAGTGAGTAGTCTTTTTATGTTTTGCAAACATCGTGTTTCTACAAGAGTTAGTATTCTTCATGACTCTGGTCATGCTGTCTTCCTTTGACAACTGTGCTAGCGCCTCTGATTTAGTAAGATTAGAGAATTGGAGACGCATGTCCAAATCAAATCCTAAAACAACAGAAAAGAACTCCTTTGCAAGGTAGACAACAGTTGGATGTGTAGTCAAAGTCACTTCGTCCAATATGTCATAAATTGGCTGATACATTGTAGGTCCAACTTCAGAAACAATCAACTTATTGGTTCCATTAACTTTTGCAAAAAGACCTCCAAGAATAAAATACAAAAGACCACGTAATTGCTGCACTTGATTGCTTCCCCTCGAAACGCTTACGTGAAAGATTGGGACCTTCATGTTTGCCAAGAAAGGGATTAGAGAGTTTTCTAGTAGGGATGTCAATTGGCTAGAGCCGTGAGAAACGAATATTCCTTTTGATCTGCAGTTTAGATTTACAATATTCGCAACTCCAGCTAAGCTATCTAGACCCCCAGAAAAAAGGAAGACTGAATCAATTCTTCTAGTAATATCGCGCGTGGGGCGCTCATTTTTGATAGACCCAGTTCCTCTTGATATTCGTACCTCGGGGAAAACGTTTAGACAGAAGGCCAGAGTATATTTCACTAAATCTTCGAGTGGTTGCAACTCTACATTTTCTGAAAGACACATCACAATTTCGATCGGCTCGGTACCGTTCAAAGTAGTCACAATCCTCTTCCTATAGAAGCTATTTTTATCATCCATAAGTAGACTCTCGTAAACAAATAGAGAGTTTACGAGGTATGCGAGTTCCCTTTCCTCACAGGACAACATATGCAAGAACATCTCGCTAATGGAAAGTGTGATGTCACAATCTTTATCTTCACCAATGTTTATTGAATTCCTACTAATTCCCTTGGGAAGTTCAATCGTGAGCCTAAACACTTTGCTCACCAAACTCCTGTATTGTCTCTTTCACCAACTTCCTAATCTTCTTTTCTGGAGGTGACTCCACATCGAGCAGGCTCTCCTCGTTCAAACGCTTAACTAGATGCATTGCCATTTTTTTTGACCTCAAAGCTATTTCGTCTTCGATCTCTTTCCTTCTATCGTCACTCTCTGAGTTGAAGAAGGAAGAGTATCGGCTGTCGGATTTTAAGGCAGAATTGAGCATTCCCCTAAAGATGGTTTCATAATATTTCTCCATGAATCTAATTAGATCTTGATCATTAGTAGTCAAATTACGCCCCCTGCAACAGACGCTGCGGTCTTTATTATTTTCATATCAGCAGTTGCTGTCTTCTTATCCTTTGGAAGCAGGTGCTTAAGGGCTGCTGGCGCAATGAGTCCCACAGCGCTGGTGACAGCTTTTGGCATTGCAAAGTCTTTGACAACATTTTTGGCTATTCCAATCCCCGCGGCTTTTAAACCTTTTCTGATGCTTCCAGTCTGTTTATATTCTTTGACTCCTTTATAAAGTGAGTAGCCAACTTTACCTGCGAGTACTAGTGCTCCTACTGCAGGAACCGATACACCAATGACTCCCAATGCAGCATCAACTATTTTTGCTGCGGATTCCTGCTGCTCAAGAGCACCCTTGAGTTTTTTTGATTTTGCATTATTCATAGATATTCCAGAAAATTTTCCAAAATCTCCTTTCGTTCTAGTACCCATGGACTACAACATGAATCTACAAGGCAATATAATAATGTACCTATCCCTCTAGAAATTCTCACCTCATCAATCTCCCACTTCTATAACATTTTAATCTCTAACTCTAGCTATTTTACATAATATATCTTCAAAAACTAGCTTGTTTGAGTGATTTGATGGAAGTTCTTTATTCATCGATATTTAGTATTTTTATAATGTGACCTATCTTGGCTGGATCCTGAAATACATGAGAAAGGTGCCTTGCATAGGGGGATGGTAGCAATCTCTACAGGGTGCACATCAAATGGAATCCAGAGAAGAGCACAACTCATCACTCATGAGTGCCAGGAAAGGATTACTCCTGATGGTCTGACTGAACCAAAGGTGAGGAATGGTGATGAGAAGGTCCGATCAAATTACAGTGAAGGAATATCGTGCAAAATTTCCGATCCAGTACCTTTCCAATTACATTATGAAGTCACTGAAGGAACATTTCCTTGAGTGGAAAGAGCATCCTATAATAAGTTTCCTTACCTGAATTTAATGTGAATGGATTCATAGCTACCGCTGATCTATATCTGTTTCGTGTATTCCCTTTCTTCAGTTTATTCCTGTTTCCTGAATTTTTCAGGTATC
>JAKAWU010000023.1 GCA_021816965.1 Thermoplasmata archaeon
CCTTGGATCTGATAAAATGGAATCCCTCTCGGACAGGGGCTATTTCTCCATGGATAATGTAAAATCCATGGCTGATGACGGCATTGACGCGTATATTCCAGAGGCAAAACATGGAATGCCTGATAAAAAAACAGGAATACCGAAACCTGAATTCCATGAATCCAGATTCATATACAACAGCGGGAAGGATATCTTTATGTGTCCGGAGAAGAATGAGATGCACTACCTCAGGAACCAGAAAACAGTGAAAGGTGTGAAATACAGGATATATTCAACAGCTGCATGTGAATCCTGTCCCGTCAGGACAGGTTGCACAGAATCCAAAAGAGGCCGATGGATCTGGAGGTGGGAACACCAGGATATTGTGGATCAGCACAGGAAGAAGATGAGTCTGATCGGGCATGAGAAGATGAAGAAACGCAAGTCCATGGTGGAACACCCCTTCGGCACTATGAAGAGGGCAATGAATGCTGGTTACACATTGCTGAAGGGAAAGAATAAGGTAAAGGGAGAATTTGGAATCATTGCACTTACATACAACATAAAGAGAGTTATCAATATAAAAAATGGAAAGGATGGAAATCGTAACACTGGAAATACCGGGAATAGAACATTATTCGAGGGATTCCCTGCATCCACAGGATAAATGACGATCAATTTCCAGATACTATGGCATAAGTAAACATAATTACTCCAGAAATGTGAAATTACACCTATATTTCAGACATTTGGGTTTTCATTCCAATTAATATTTGATAGACCCAGCTAAATCTGAGCAGAACATCCATCACGGATATCCCGGTTTTCAGATAGAAGATATGATCAACAGAAGAATTATGTATTAAAAAGAAAACGAAAGGTTTATGCAAAAAATATCCATTTATTTAGTCAAATATCAGCCATATCTCCACAGTACAAAGATTATATGAACTGTGAATTTTTTCTAACACTGAAAAATCTCGTCACACATCCTTCAAAAATCCAACAAAGAATAAAAAAACATATTTTTCCAAATTAATTAGAAAAAAGGGATTTCAGGAGTATTGAGATTGATAATCCCCGCAACCAGCGAAGTTAATGTAAAAATTAGATAATCCTCGGAACGATTATCTCTATCATTATCATAGTGAACACAAAGGTTGTGGCAAATGAAAGTATTGTTGCAAGTGTCTTTTCGTTCCTGAGAAATTTCAGTGATTCATGCCTTGAATTTATTATGAGTGTATCTCTGAAGAACTGTGCACCATCGAATATGGCAAGTGGAAGTGCATTTGTAATTGCAAGAAGAATATTTACCCAAAAGAACCAGTATAACATATTTGCAATGGGCCAGAAAATAGAGCCACCAAATGGTACAGTGTAAAGGGATGCGAAACCTGATGGAACGGGGTTAAGTCCTTCCAGAGGTAGAGCAATAGATTGCATGAATCCGGTAAAACCTGACTTATATGCAAAGTCACCGAATATTATGGACTTCATGTAACTCATTGGAATTATTCCCAATCCGGAGTATACTACATTAACTCCGAGGAAACTCCCATTTTTCTGTGTGCTGTTTGCGGCCGATGGATCATATTTTTCATAGTAGCTGTAAATTGATGCAGTCTTGAAGTGGTATGTATGGTACGTTCCAATGAGATGGGAACCGCTGGAGTTGAATACTTCAGTTACCATTGTTATGTTGGTTCCCGGACGAATAGTATTCAATTCAGAAGATAGACTTGCGTCATTGAATATCGTAATATTCTGAATAGATATGATGTAACTTCCATTTTGTACATTTGCCTGAGCAGCTGGGAAACCTTGAAGGGTGGCGGCTACAGTGATGCCAGCTGGAGTGGTGTAATTATGATAACCATGCCCATCATACATAGTCACGTTGATCAATGTTCCAGGCATAGCGGTAATTCCTGAACCGATATTATTGACATTGTTTCCATGTAAATTGCCTATGGAAGTAATTTCATATCCCGATATGGATGAGTTATAAAGGGGGGAACCAGGAAAAACAGTGTCAAGATATGCACCAGGTTCAGTCTGAACTGCTGCATGGGAAAGAGCAAGACTGAAAATAAGAAATGCAAATATTGCGATAATAAAATTAACAGCTATTCCTGCAGCGACTATTCTTCTTCGTATGACAGGATCAACTTCAGTTATCTGTTTTTCCTCAGGTTCTACAAAAGCTCCAAGAGGCACTATGAAGAAAAGCACTCCAACAGAAGTGACATCAATATCATGTTTCCTGGCAACAATCCCATGAAACATCTCATGTATAATTACAGACAAGGAGAATGCAACTATTCCATATGTAACTGGTATTTCAGGATTGATTCCCGGCAGTGCCAGATATTCATTGAGTGGAAGGCTCTGCTTTATCGAAAATGAAAGTATCGCTCCTAAAACAAGAAGGAATGTACCTAAAATAATTAAAATATACACAATCGGTATGGAAAGCCTTGAAAAGAATTTTGAATCTGATACTTTAGCAAGTCTTGTAAGTATATTCCTGTTCTTCCTTATTTTCACCAGAAGAAGGACACCATACATAAGTTGAAAATGCTGACTTTTTTTGATGTACGGATTGAGTACTGACATAGCAAAAACCCATCCAAACAGGAGTATCAGTACTAGTAATATATATGACATATTGCGGCTCTCATATCAATGATACCTTAAATTACTTTTTGCAAAACATTGTGTATTTTTCATGAATGATCAGCCAGAAAACATTTTATACCACTAATTAATTATGTGTTGTCAACTAATGGTTGACAAGAGGTGTATAAAATGGCGAAAAGAAAAAATGAGAGAGACTGGGACGACGACTTTTTCGACGATATGTTTGGGGACTTTGGCTTCGATTTCGACAAGATGAATGACAGAATCAGGAGAATGATGGAGAGAATGGTAAAGGACATCCCTGAAGGTGGTATGTTCAACCCATTCATGTATGGATTCACCTATAAGATAGGTCCTGATGGCAAGCCATCATTCCAGGAATTTGGAAACGTTCCGCAAAAGTCACCTGTTGGATTCAAATTACAGGATAAGGATGTAAGAGAACCTGTTGTTGATGTCAACTATGATGACAACAATGCGTATGTGACTGTGGAACTTCCTGGTGTAGCAAAGGAAGACATAGATCTTTCCGTGTCAGAAATGGGAATTACTCTTGAGGTAAACACTGAAAAGAGGAAATACTACAAGTATATTGAACTTGAGAAGGAAATAAAAGCTGAGTCGGCAAAAGCAAAGTTCTCAAACGGAATACTTGACATGATCATAGAACTCAACAATGGCAGGAAAGAAAAAGGTAAGAATGTGAAGATAGAGTAATAGTATGGTCACCATAGATGAAATACTCTCAGTGCTGGAGAATGGAACCAGGAGATCAATCCTCAGACAGTTACTCTTGGATTCCACATATCCACTTGAGATAAGCAAGGCACTGGGCATTTCGCAGCAGGCAATTAATAAACACCTTGAAGTGCTTGAGAAATCCAACATGATAATTTTTTCTGGCAACAGTTCCAGTAGTTTTGGCCCTCCAAGGAAGATATACTCGCCAACTGGTTTCTCAACAATTGTGATTGATTACACTCCGGGATTTCTTGAGGTTAACCACTATTCCCTCAAGGATATTCAGGAAGAAGGCAGGGAAATCGATGACATATCGCTCGACAAGCTTCATGAAATCAATGGCAAGTTGAACAACATAATGGAAGAAAGGAAAAAACTCGTTGAAGAAAAAAATGGCATCCTGAAAGGATTAAGAGCTTATATCAACGAAAACATACATGATGAACTTATTCGGGCCATACTCGTAGAATATATTGAAACCCTGAGCATCAGGAAAGTGGCTGAAAGATTCAGGATCGATGAACACACCGTTTCAATGATTGTTTCAAGATACATTATCTAATTTTTTATCAATCTTACAAAATTTCTTGTCAACGACGCATGTATCCTCTGCCTCAGAACCTTATCAACAGTGAAATAACTTCTGAAAAATTCAAGGTTGTCTGGATTATCAGTCACTATGCATGCTCTTGAACCAGGATTTAAAACCTGATTCATGACCTCAGCACACTGTGTGTAGAATATCTCATGCGAGGTGCTGATATGGGAATTCCTTCCGTATGGGAAATCTGTTATTATTCCATCATATTTTTCATATTTCTTCAATTTCAGGAAATCTTCTTTTTGAATGGTGAAATTCTTTATTCCATAAAACTTCAGGTTTACAGTCGCTCCCATAGCCATCTGAGGAAGTATATCTATTCCTGATACTTGATAACCTTTCAATCCCGCTTCAATCAATATACCGCCACTTCCACAGAATGGGTCAAGAAGCTTAGATCCTTTGGTGAAATACCCCATATTTACAAGAAACGCCGCAAATTGAGGATCCATGGAAATTGGAGTAAAATATGGTCTCATTGGGGCCCTTCGTTCATTTCTTTTCACATCCTTTTTCACACGTTCCAGTGAGACGTACCAGAGATCAATATGAAAAACCAGGACTACAAAATCATTGTGGTTGAATGAAACCCTTCCCTTCGCTTTCAACTGGTTTCCTATAATGGCCTCATGTTCCGTCCCGTGGCATCCGTCATGGTCTATGACGCGAATATAGAATTTTCCATCAGGAAGTGAAATATCCCTTATATCTTCCAGTTTATCAAAAATACCAATTATCTCACCATAACGCTTCAAGAAGGCAAGATCATGCACTGCTTCTTCCGTGCATTCTGATAAATAGAGCCTATCGCTTAATTTTTTAAATGAAAAATTATTTTTTTTGGATACAACCGATTCCACGTCTTCACTAGAAAATTCAAGTATGCCACCCTGCTGCTCTATAATATAGGCATACTTCTGCCCCGGGTTTATCACCTTCAGTTTGCCTTCTGGGTTTCATTCTCTATATATGTATCCTTCTTTAATTCCCTGTTGAGTTCTGTGGAAAGGCCTTCAAAGACCTTACTAAGCCTCTTGATAGATCTTTTCACTGCGGCCTGTGGTTTGCCGGATTTTACCTTAACATACACACGAGGGTTGTCAATAACAGGATGTTTTATGAAATACCTTGACTCAGTAACCTGCTCATCTTTGAGTATTTCCTCTACCAGCGGTCTGAGCAGAGTATTATCATAATTCATAATTTCGAAAGTTATTGAATCTTTTTGTTTATCAACAATATTGATTTTGCTTTCCATGCATGGGTAATTAAATACGATTTATTAAAAATTAGCTTTTTGATCTATTTTTGATCTATTATACATGGGGGTTAATGGAGGAAAGGCATCCGTTCAGACAAACATTCAACAAGAAACTTCTCAATTTAATATTTTTTAGTCATACTATTGGCGCGTTTAAGAAGCATTATTACCTCCTCATTCGACGTCTGGGAAAAGTCTCTGTAATATTCACCAACAGAATAAAGGACTGAAACACGGTGTATGCACACAACTTCATCTGCAAGCTTAAGAATATCTTTGATAACCGATTCCTGTGCCACAGGTACTGCCACTATTATCTTTTTCTGTGCTATTGATCTCAGCCACATTATTGCGATCTTTACTGTGGCCCCGGTGGCAATCCCATCGTCAACAATAATTGCAGTGGCATCTGGATCTTTTGTTGCATGTTTATCTCTATGAAACTTTTCCTGAAGGAGTAGTATTTCTTTCTGCTTCTCTCTGATCTTCGGCTGTAAATCCTCTTCTCTGTAACCAAGTAAATCCATCAGGGCACCATTGAAATATAGGAGTGGAGGATCATTTCCAGCAATTGCTCCCAGAGCAAGTTCTTCATCATTCGGTGCCCCTATTTTCTTAACAATGATTATATCAAGAGGTTTGCCAAGTGCCCTGGCAACTTGAAATGCAACTGGCACTCCGCCCCTTGGGAGTCCATACACGATGCATCTGTCAAGATGATGCTGAAGGATGGTGTCTGCTAGTTTCTTTCCTGCATCTGCTCTGTCCCTGAACATATATACACATCTCTCTGTCCTATACTTACTTTCTCTGAAATCTATTCATGATTGTTCACATTTGAAACACACTATTGACTATTTCGATTTATCATAGTGTGTGAATAGGAATATGAAATAGGAATTTGCCAGAAAGGGTAAATGAAAGATATTAAAAACAAAAATGAAAAAGAGCATTGAATTAATTGAAACAAAACCGTTAAATGATCAGTAAAGGGAAGCCATCAAATCTAATTCAGGATATACCTTCGGCTGAGCAATGATAATCGAAACATTTAATTTCAAACGATTAATGACCGTCAGATTTAAGAGACACATTCATAGAGGGATTAAATGGCCGGTGAAAGAGGACAGAAAAGAACAAGAGACAAGTGGAAAGAGAAGAAATGGTACACAATACTTGCACCAAATCAGCTTGGTGGGAAAGAGATAGGAATGACTCCGGGTTCCAGCCCTGAGGCTTTAAAGGGAAGAACAATTGAAATTCCGACTTCAGATTTTACAGGGAACTTTAAAAAATCGAATTCAAAGCTTCAATTCAAGATTGCTGACTGTACTGGCTTAAAATGCAGCACAATATTTATGGGCCATTCAGTCAATGATGATTATATAAGAAGAATGGTCAGAAGAAGAAAAGAAAAGCTTGAACTGGTAATAAAGGTAAAAACAGTTGATAATTACACATTTGTTTTAAAAGTCGTTGCAATAACTGACGGAAAGATAACAGCTGCAAAAAGGGTTGAACTCAGAAAAACTATATGGGACCTAATAGAGGGAAAGACAAAAAACATAGACTATTTTGAGCTTGCAAGGTATATAATGGATGAGCAGTCTATAAATGATATACTTACAGGTGTCAAAGAGGTTTACCCGCTTAAGAAATTTGAGTTCAGGAAATCCGAACTAATAGATATGGGTCAGACATACAACTTTTCTGTTCCTGAGACAACAGTACAGGAAGAAAGTAACGCTGAACCCAATTAAACATTTTGCCGGGGTGGCTTAGCTGGTGGAGCGCCGGACTCATATGTTATCTTATAACTGAGAAATCCGGAGGTCTCGGGTTCGACCCCCGATCCCGGCATTGAGTATAATGCATTCATTTATGTTTTCTAGATTTTCAAGTTATAATTGTTTGAGCGAAAAATCTACTGTATTATCTATTATATTCTCATTCCATACCACGTATTCTCCGTGATCTGCAATTAGAATTTTATGTATAGCAGAGTGATTGGCCATAATTATAGAAATAGAAGCTTTGATAATTGTAATAATAGAAAGGAAATGGCACTTTCAATTTTCTTTTGTACATCTACATTGAAAGTGTTCATGAAAAATATTACTTTACCACTGAAAATACACTGATTGTTTCTGTATTCTGGACACCATCGATAACTCTCAACTTGTCGAGAACAAAACTTCCCACTTCTTCTGTGTCTCTTGCTCTAATTTTCACAAGAATATCCCACTGTCCAGCAATGATATAGATCTCATCAACTTCCTGAAAACTGGAGATTGTTTTTGCAAGGTCTCTCTGGGATAATTTTCCCGTATTCCTGAATGAGACAAAAATAAATGCTACCACTGGAAGGCCTATGGCAGTATAATCCGGAACAATCGTGAATTTTTTTATCACACCCCTTTCAACAAGCCCTTTAATTCTTTCATAAACTGTTATTCTTGGAATTCCTAACTCTCTTGAAATATCCGCTATTTTTTCCCTGCTGTTCTCAGTTAAGCATTTCATGATTTCTATGTCTTTTTTATCCATGAAAACTTATGTCGACTTTAGATAAAAATATTGACATTATGTTGACTAATGATATAAAATATTTACTTTATGACATTATGTCTACATTTAATAGATAAAAGTGAAATACTAAATTTTTATCATAACCTTATGGAAAGTTATAAGGAGAAGAATATAATAGAATCCACGCTGAAGCATCTGGAAAGTGAATCTGTAGCAATAGCAATGAGGATCAACACAACTGTCAGGGCTTCAATGGCAAAAAAATTGAGATGGATGGGTTTCATGGAAATCCCTCCCGTGATATATTCAATGGTAACTGATCCGCTGAACCATCCTGTTTATGATCCCAGATTCAAGTATGAAGGTACAGAATATGCTCTTACAAAGAGCATGATATTTCACAAACAGATTCTCGTAAAAAAGTTCCCGAAAATATACACGTTTTCTCCCAATGTCAGGTTGGAAATACCTGATAAGAAAAAAACGGGAAGGCACCTTCTGGAATTCACACAGTTGGATGTGGAGGTCAGGGATGCCAGCAGGGAGGATGTGATGACCATTGCAGAATCAATCATAAGGGAAGCAGTGAATGACGTGAAAGATACCAATTATGAAGACCTTGAGAAACTAGAAAGGAAAATTTCCATTCCATCGGTGCAGTTCAAGAAGTTTAAATACATGGAATTGAAAGACAAATACGGCCAGGATTTTGAAGCAGAAGCATCTTCCAAGGAAAAATATCCATTCTGGATTATTGATATACCTCTTAAGGAAAGGGAATTCTATGACAGAGAGAAGGAAGATGAACCAGGCATCCTTAGAGACATGGACCTCATATATCCTGAGGGTTTCGGTGAGGGAATCAGTGGCGGTGAAAGAGAATACAAGCTGGAAAGAATTCTTGAGAGAATTAAGGCGAAGGATCAGGACCCTGAGCAGTTCCGTATTTTTACGGAAATCGCATCGCACGGCCTGTTTCCTTCTGCAGGTTTTGGAATAGGCATCGAAAGATTCATAAGATATATATGCGGCTATAGCAGAATAGAATACACGCATCCATTTCCAAAAATACCGGGAGAAATATCGCTCTGAACAGTCAGATATGGGTTAGGATTGGTGGGAGAGAACAATGTCTATGCCATGAGGGCATTTTTTTGGCTTTCCCATGATATCAAACATTCTGTCGATATCTTCATGTTTCAGCAGGTAGTCAAGATTCTCACTGAGCGCACACGCCGTATCAACACCTAATCCATATTTTACCATAAGAGTCTCAAAAACCCTATGTGTCTCTTCCACTCCCAAAAATCTATGTTCTCCACTATTGGTCAGTTTTATCATTCCTTTTTCTCTGATCACAAGATTCTTTTTTTCAAGTCTCTTAATAAGATTAAGTGCAGTTGGAGGCTTGATTTCCATATCCTTCGATAAATCAATCAACCTGAAAGGGAATTTAGAATCTCTATGTTTCCCAAGAGTTACAAGGCAGTCTCTTTCCTTCTTTGTAATTGAAACCTCATCTGACATGATATTAGTAGTATGATAATTAAATTAAAAAGGTTTTGTGTGAATTATTGTGTCTTAAATTCAATTCTTTTTCCATTCTTGACGTATCGCATCAGACTCTGACCAATTTCACTATCAAGCTTCACCCGTATGATTCCCTTGCTGGATGTTCTTCCGGACATTATGATAATATCATCGAGGTAAATATTCACCATAGTATCTTTCACATTGCAATCAAGGTAGATTATTCTGTTCCTTACATCAAATAAGACTTCCTTTCCGGCCCCCCGTTCTTCTGACTCAACATCAATTGATACGCCAAGGTTCTTCTCGATGCTAGTTATATTAGAACCTTTCCTCCCTATTAGTTTCGCCTTATATTCCTCCGGAATCTTTACTTTTGCCCTGTTTCTTCCTATCATTTCAACCTGAACATCTTCAGTATTCAGCGCACTGGTTATATATGACCGAACTTTTCCAATCTTCTCTTCCCTATCTGCAATTCCCTGTTCTTCATTTACAGGAACAACAACAATCTGTTCCCCGAATGTGTATATTTCATACAGGGGTTCCATTGTCATTCCATCCGATATTACAATTACTGGTCTTGCAAGATCATCCTGAACCATCCCATGTGGAACCTTTACCTTATGTTGTATTTTCAGTGTTTTTCTCACATCTCCTGCATCGATGAAAAGGACAGTGTCGATTATCTGTGGAATCATTCCAAGCTCAACCCTTCCTATGAATCTCTGAATCGCATCTATAGGTGCAGTAGCATGCACAACGCCAATCATTCCAACTCCAGCAAGTCTCAGATCGGAATATGTCCTGAAATCTGCTGTGATTCTCATTTCATCAAAAATTGTATAATCATTTCTTACCAGCAGAAGGATATCTCCAGTTTTTTCCATTGAGCCGTCAAGGGCGGTATACTGGGTGATTTCAGGATCAACCTGAAGATCTCTTGGCCTCTCCATTGTCTTAACAATCATACCATTCCTGTTTAGATAATTTGCAAGTGCCTGCACAAAAGTGCTTTTACCGGCACCTGGGGAGCCTGCAACAAGGATTCCTGAGGATTTCATCATAATGCTGGAAAGTATAGTATTGTTAAGATTATAATAATCGATTTCAATGGATTTTAGCTGCCTCACAGCAGTTATTTCGGTAGCACTTGAAAATGGTTTTCTCGTTATGACAATTCTCATGTTGCCGAGCTGTACCACTGTGGCCCCTGACATATCCATCTCTATCATAGATTTCTCCTCATTGCCCGCCCTCATTATGATCTGGTTTGCAATTGCATCTGCCTCCTGCTCGCTCACTACTCTTTCAGTCTTCACGAGATTTACTGTTCCGGGAGTACCGTTCTTCAACTTTACATTTGTTCCTGCTTTCAAGTGCACTGATATGGTTTGCTCGTCGAAAAAATCCTCTATATTGGATACATTCAGATCTTCTGCTGGAAGGTATATTACACTAATTCCCTTAATTGTGGCAAGATCCCTCTGTATCCTGTCTCCTGTCACAAGAGTTGCATTCAGCTCCCATGCATCATTCCTGATAACATTATCTAGTTCACCTTTTTTTCCATTCTTCATCTGCCATTCAAGGGGCCTCTTTCCTCTTACTTCTATGCTTATGCCTTTATCTGAGCAGATCTTCCTTATCTTCTTCATTTCATCCAGGGCAGCAAATCCAACCGACCTGTTCTCGTTTGCCTGGTGCTCAACTTCGGAAAGCATTGTTTCGGAAAAGATAACACAGGAATTGTCATCTATGCTGTTCATGAATTTCCTGAATCTGCCGTCTATAATAACTGAAGTATCCGGTAAATAGTCCACACATGATCAGGGCTTAAGATTATTTATTAATTCTCATGTAATTCTGGGTACATGGATGTCATTTCCCGGGCAAAACTTCTTTTAAAGATGCTTGGAGATCAGCATGAATCCATAAGTTATAAGACTGCGCTTCTTTTTTCTGGAGGAATAGACAGTTCGCTTCTTCTTTCCATCTATATGGACAAAATCATACCCTACACAATAGGATTTCCCGAAAGCCAGGATATTTCATTTTCAGAAAAACTTTGCAATGAATTTTCCCTGAATCTTAATATCATCGAAACTGGGGAAGAAATGGTTAGGAAAGCATTCATGAAGGTTATAGAAACGGACAAAAACATAACTTTTACAGATATCGGTTTTGAGACTGTATTCCAGATCGCATGCGATCATGTGAAACAGGGTAAGATTATGACTGGACAGGGAGCAGATGAGATTTTCTATGGATACATGAAATTCAGGGATGGCAGGGAAAATAGTAACAGGAAAAGCCTGGAAAAACTGTTCACCACAACATTGCCAAGAGAGATGAGAATAGGATCATCCAGTGGAAAAACTCTAATTACTCCCTATCTTGACAGAAATATACTTGACTCCTTTTCCGTACTTCCTTATGAAATGCATGTATCAGCCGAAGAAAACAAGATTATAATCAGGGAAGCCGCAAGAATCGCAGGATTGCCTGACTTCATCATTCACAGGCCAAAAAAAGCAGCACAGTACGGTTCTGGAATCAATAGGTTTCTAAAGAAAGAATTACCGCGAGGAAACAACAGATGAAAAGTTTCGGGGTACGGGGGAGTATTACAATAATGCTCATCCTCAGAGTCCTTTACGCAATGAATTGGTACAATATTTCTCCTCTCCTTTTCAACATCCTCAATGCATACGGAACCCCATTCTATCTTAGCGGATTGATACTCTCCGCCTTTCTGCTTGGTACGGCACTGTTTCAGATTCCTTCGGGACTCATAGCTGCAAAGATTGGTGCAAAAAACACGGCCATGTCCGGAATGATAATTATGTCAATTGCCATTATTCTATCTATTTTCTCACCGGATTTCTTAATATTCCTGATTTCTAGGTTCATGGTTGGAGTAGGTGCTGCATTCTTCTTCTCATCGGGTGTTGGAGTTCTTTATGAGATAGATCGGACAAAATCCTCCACTAACCTTGCAGTATTCAACACTGCTTTTTCAATTGGTGGGGGTATAGGAATATTATTGTTCTCATTTCTTTCTCCGATGTTCTCCTGGCAGAATCTTCTTCTAATTTCCGGAATTGTCACACTGATTTTTACCATATGTGGAATCCTTTTCATTCCTAAGACATTCAAAAAAGGCAGCAGTAAGGATTTCAGGAAAAACGTAAAATCAAGATTCTTCTCAAAGCCCCTCATACTTCTTTCCCTCGCCCTCTCAGGGTATTGGGGGATGAATTTCACTTTTGGAGAATATGAAAAATCTTTTGCCCAGGTTCTTGGGTTTAATCCTACTGTTGCAGGGCTCATCGGTTCTCTTGCCCTATTTGCAGGAATATTTGGGTTATTTATTTACAGAAGAATTCACATCGGTTCACCTGCGGTAATTCTTCCATCGTTTCTAATAACTATATGCATAATAGTTGCAATACAGGCACTAGGGTTTCCAGATTATCTTTTCTTTGCCTCGGCAGCAAGTGGAGTTATGAGTATTATTCTCTTCTCGCTGGAATATTTCTATGTGATCAGGATTGAAAAAGAAGAGAAATATGTTCCACTTGGAATTTCTATAATGAATGGGATCCAGATCGCTGCAGGAGCTATAATAGCATCCGTCTTTGGTTATGTATATTCAATCAACCAATTTGTTTCATGGTTGTTCCTTGCAGCAATTTCTATGGTAATGCTCCCCATTGGAATGGCTGAATTGAAAAAGATAAACATAAGTTAATCTTCGTATAACTTTATTTTTTTCCATATTGGGATAAAAGCGATGAAAAATATTGTACCGATTATGGTTAAAGGGTACCACATCATTCCCATATTGCTGCTGAAAACCGTAAGCAGAAATGTCCCTAATACGGGAGCTGAAGGGGCCACCAATCCAGTAAGCGCCTGAAATGAAGTGAAATACTGTCCTCTTGCCTCAGGCGGAGACGCCCTGCTTATTACTGAATTGATGGACGGGGTTATGATATTTTCTCCCAGTGTGATGATTATGGTATCCACAACAAGGAATGAAAATCCTGTGAAGAAGGGAAGAATAGAAAATGAAAAAAGATACAGGAGATAGCCAAGATTTATCCTTGCTATATCACTTAATCCGGCAATGAGCCTGTTTGTCGGGATCTGTCCCAAGGTGACAACTATTCCATTGACCGAATAGAGCATTCCTACCTGTATAGTAGTCATAGAGTCATACCCTCTCCAGAATAGTGTAAGGGTTGTTCCCCACTGACCCATTATTACAAAAAAAAGGGCTATCAGTATGGATATCATGAAAAAATTCCTGTTCCGGAAGGCAGCGTAGAATTTAGCCTGAATGTTCCTATTCTGATTAACACCTGTAATTTTTGTTTCCTCAAGATAAAGAATGTAGATTATCAGTTCAATGATTGAAGATACTGCGGTTATAAGAAAAACATAGCTGTAGGATAATAAAGCGACAAAACCCCCAATAGCGGGACCTAAGGAAAATCCTGCATTCTGGAATATCCTGACCACACTGAAAGCAGCTGTTCTCTGTGAAGAGGATGAGTACTGAGAAACGATCACATTATCCGCTGAACCTATTATATTCATGAAAGGTTCGGTACAGATTAGGATGAAATATAAGTAATAGAGATTCGAGTTGTAGAGCACAGTAAAAAATAGCATGATGAGTATTGCAGAAAGTGATGCATTGCTGATGATGATCGCTTTTTTTGGCCCATTCCTGTCGATAAATCTTCCGCCATAAAGTGTGAAAGGAAGGGAAAGAACTGACATCAAAAAAAAGAGTATGCCTATGGTCATGTATGGAACATTTCTTTGTAGATAGAGGTACAAAGGAAGAAAGATCCACAACTGTGAACGGGAAAAAACCCTGAGGAACTGATTAGCAGAAATCACAGAAATTCCACGCTTTGATAAAAGCTTAAATGTGGAACTATGAAATATTTCAGATTTTATATTTAAGTATAGTAAGTTTATATTTAAATATATTTAGATAAAAATTGTTACAAACTCGGTAAAAGTCTATATAGCTATTACATCCTCATTTATCTCAGGTGAATATACACAGAGACTATCTGACTCAAGGTAATCATTTTTCTCTGAAAAGGCCCTTGCCCTTGATCCGCCACAGATTTTCCTGTACCTGCATCTTCCGCATTTTCCCCGGAACATATCCCCGCTCTCAATATTCATCAGGATTTCATTATCTTCTAGAATACTCTGGAGTGGTGTTTCCCTGATGCTTCCCAGTTTCAGATTAAATAGACCAGATACACTCACATCTCCGTTAGATGAAATGAAGGCAGTTTTGATCCTCTTTCCATTTGTAGGATATGTTTTGGCTCTCAGAAGTCCGGTTATGTTGGTATCCTCGCTTCGCCTTATAAGTTCCCTGAATATATCTCCCCCTATCATTGGAAACCCTTCCATTGCCATCTGCTTTATTCTCCTGTATTCAGGCGCTTCAACTGTTCTGATTGCAGTTCCTGAGGCCTCAACATGCAGAAGGTACTTCAGAAAATCTTCGCCTTCAAGGCTCGAAATTGGTTTCTCACCCTTTCCTCTTCCAGTTGCTATAAGGAAAAATATTTCCCATGTTCTGATCTGGTATTCTCTCAGTATCTTAAGAATGAACGGAAAATCCATCAGATTCCTTTTCATCACTGTGCTGTTGATCTGGAGTTTTATACCAAAATCCTTGATAGTGCTCATTGCGAAAAGGGTTTCACGAAACAAGCCATTGCATTTTCTTATCTCATCGTGTATCTCTGGCTGCCCGTCAAGGGAAATGGACATAGAATTCATCCCTTTATCCATAAGGAAAGAAAGCATGTCTGTGTTTAGTTTCTCTGTAACTGCAGGGCTTACTGAAAAACCCACCGATGAATCACTCAATGCAGATACAGTATCTATAAAAGAAGGACTCATAAGTGGATCTCCACCGGTAAGTACGACATGAGGGGCCCTTCCGGTTACTTCTGCTATATTTCCGATGCTGTTTATAATTTCATTTATATCCTTCATCCCCAAATCATTACGCGAGGGAAACCTTATGGATGAGGCCCTGCAATGTAAGCATGAGTAATCACATGCCTTCGTCATTTCTATGAACAGCAGATCAGGGCGATACATTGCCATACACAATCAATAACTGTGGTATTATTAATATAAAAGCTTACATGTAAGGTGAGCTACCATGAAAACAATAATTATCAGGAAAAATCTATATTCATAATAGTAATGTAATATAATGCTTTCTTTGGTATATTTTGTGATTGGTTTTGGCTCTGGATCAGCACTGGTAACAATCATATACCTGATTTTGAACAGAAGGAAAAAAATTTATGCTGGCCTCAACAAGGACGTTATTAAAACCATTGCCATGGAAGTAATGAACGAAACAAGCTCCCAGTCACACAGCATTTCCGAATTTATGGCAAGGGTAGTTGCATCCAACACTGAAACTGTTATGGAAAGAAAATCCGAGGAGATAAGTGGAATTCTTAAGCCAATGAGGGATCTTATTGATGATTACTCCAGGAAGATTCGAGATCTTGAAATAAACAGGAAGGAAGAATATGGTGGCCTCAAGGAAGTCATCTCCTCTTTAATGGATCTAAGTTCCAAGGTTAAAGATGAGACACGGTTTCTAAGTGAGATATTGAGAAATCCGCAAGAAAGAGGGAAATGGGGGGAGATGTCCATGAGGAGGATCGTGGAACTAGCAGGAATGGTTGAGCACATTGATTTTGATGAGCAGTTCGTTATGAATACTGGAGAGAGGCCAGATATGATAGTGAATCTTCCCGGGGAGAGGAGAATCATACTGGATGCAAAGGCCCCCTTTTCGAAATACCTCGAATTCATTGAGGCTTCTGACCAGAAAATGAAAAAAGAATTCATATCTCAGTTTGCTTCAGATATCAGATCACACATAAGGAAACTTTCCTCAAGAGAATACAGTTCAAAGCTGAACAATTCCGCTGATTTTGTAATAATGTACCTCCCGGCAGAATCAATGCTATCAGCCGCATTGACGGAAGATCATGAGATAATGGAATATTCCATGAAAAATGATATCATAATTTCATCTCCTATTATGCTCATGGCATTGATGAAAATTGTAAGTTCAGTATGGAGAGAAAGAAAATCCATGGACAATGCTGTCGACATCCTTCGTAGTGCAGAGAGTCTCAATGAAAGAATTATTGGAATGTTTCAGAAAATGGAATCAATGGGGAGAAGCATTGACAGCACCGTAAAATCATATAATGAAATAATAGGTACCATGAAGCACAGGGTTTTGCCAGTCATAAAGAACATGGAACAACTTGGTGGATTGAAGGGGCCAGAAAAAGTTCCTGAACAGATTGAAAATTCATCCAGGAAGGGAGAACTGATGGATTGGATAGAAACAGGTGATAATGATCATGCATAAATATTTCCTTTAATTGAGAGGGTGTTGTGATGTCTGCGGTTTCTCAAGGTATCTCCGAAAAAATAGAAAAAGCGCTCCATGTAGAAGATATTCTCGAAAAGAAAAAGATTCTTGGCGAAGTGCTGACGATGGCTACAGAAATGCTGGAGAGAAACAATATTACGCTTATAGATAACCTGGAACACAGTATCAGTGCCAGAAGTGTTGAAAGAATCGATCATTATGCAAGAAAGGCACTGGATTCAATTTTCAAAATTAAAAATAATAGAATCAATGATCTGAATCTTGCGAGATGGAAAGATTATAATGAAATACTTACGGACAGTCTCTGGCTTATGGAAAAACGAGACAGGGCTAAAGGGCATGATGCATCATACTGGGGAAACTTTGTCCCACAGATCCCTCGTCAGTTAATGCTAAGATACACCAGGAAGGGTGATTGGATTCTGGATCCATTCATGGGAAGTGGAACCAGTGCAATTGAGGCTTACAAGATGGAAAGAAATGCTATAGGCATAGACCTCAACCCTGCAATTCTTTCATCTGCCAAAAGCAAAATTGAGGCTATTCGCGAAGAAGATGTTCATAATGTGCACATATGCTTCCACAATGGGGACAGTTCCAGAATTGATTATGATGAAATACTGAAAGAAGAGGGATGCCAGGAAATAAAGCTTGCAATACTTCATCCCCCATATCACGACATTATCAAATTCAGTGATATAGAGGGGGATCTCTCCATTTGCCCAGAACAGGAGACCTTTCTTGAAAAAATTGGGATAATAGCGGAGAAATGTAATAAAGTAATGTCAAAAGATGGTCACCTGGCACTTGTCATTGGCGATAAATATGAAAATGGAAGGTGGATTCCGCTGGGGTTTCTGTCAATGAATGAGATAATGAAAAAGGGGTTTTACTTGAAGAGCATTATAGTCAAGAATTATGAAGAAACAAGAGGAAAGAGGGGAAGTCAAGAGCTCTGGCGCTACCGGGCACTGGTAGGTGGCTACTATCTGTTTAAACATGAATATATTTTTCTCTTCACAAAAAAATAAGTTTTTTCATGATAAATTCTTATTATGATCTATATCACGTTTCTTTAAGAAATAACATATTTGAAAATTATTTTAAACCATATTGTATTTACCAAATATGGGTGAAGAAGTAAACCAATCAAGAAGGGGATTTTTAAAAGCACTCATCGGGCTTTCTGCGGTGGCTGCCGTTGGAGGCATGGGAAAAGGAGCCATACAAAACATTATAACACCCGCTGTTGGTCTCAGTGGCTTTCCTGAAACAATGCTTTACTGGAATGATCCCTCTACCCCGAATTCGGCACCAGTCCCTCTGAAGGTTTCAACATTTCCTGTAATGAGCGCTCAGGTATGGGTATATTATTATCCACTCTCTGACGAGCCAAATTTCCTCATCAAGTTCCCAGACCCCGTACCGCCATCTTCTGTGCTGATTGATGCAACGGGACAGACGTTCACATCTCCTCCCGGTGTTGGCCCCAGCGATTCACTTGTTTCATACAGTGCAATCTGCCAGCATCTTGGGTGCATTCCCCCAATTATTCATTATTACCCACCAAACTCACTGTCACAACTTCCTTCAAATGTTCAGTCAACGCTTAACAGCGAAAACAAGAAATACGGAGTTATACATTGCAACTGCCATGGAAGCACATACGATCCTTACAAAGGCGCATCCATCATAACCCACCCAACCCAAAAGCCTTTACCTAACGTGGTTCTTTCCTACGATAGCATAACAGACGCTGTATTTGCAAAAAAGTTGGTAGGTCCCACTGTTTTCGGACATCCATCAGACCTGTCTGGAGGAAATGGTATATCTAATCTCAAAAAGACAACCTTGATAAATATGTCATCTGCGTGAGGAGATAAAATGGTGAAAAAACCTTCATTCAACGTTAAAAATATAATTAGAAACGTCCTTGGGGAAGACCCCTTAAAGATAAATGAACTCCCCCTTGCAACTGTTCCAGACTACATGAGAAAGAAAGGTGGGTTCTGGTACTGGACTGGCGCTGTGATTTCCATGGCATTCATATATCAAGTGGTAACCGGTTTAATGCTTCTTCTGTATTATAATCCCGCGAACGCATACAACTCCACTGAATATATTCTGAATAACGTTCCTTATGGGGAGCTTATCCTTACGACGCATCTTTATGGTGCCTATGCAATGATTGTCCTAATTTATATTCACATGTTCAGGAATTACTTTTCCGGAGCATATAAGAGACCGAGAGAACTTCAATGGATAACCGGTCTGATTCTTCTTGCGCTAACAATTGGAGTTGGCTACTTCGGGTATTCTATGACTGGCGATGTGCTCTCTGCTGACGCTACGGATGTGGGAAGAGGAATAGCGCTATCTGTGCCTGTCCTTGGAAATATATCAGAGTATATATTGTTCGGAAACGGAACAAACACATCACTTTTCATAAGAATGCTTGGATGGCATATTATTCTGGCAGCTCTTGTAGGGGCACTTTTCGGTTTCCACTTCTATCTTGCAGAGGCCAATGGGATGATGCCAAGCCAGAGATCAGCTAATTACACCGCTCCTGCCGTGGAAAAGGATAAGCCGGAACATAAACCATGGTTCCCTTACAACCTTCTTTTCATGATGCAGCTAGCTGCTTTTTCCTTTGGAATATTCATTATTCTTCCGTCAGCAGTTGATGCCCTGAGAGCATTGAACATGGGTGTTCCTGCCATATTCGATCCATTCCCACAGGTATCACCATCTTCACCGCTGGCATCATACGTGCCACCTTATCCGCCATGGTTCCTTCTCTTTGTTTATAAAGCGGTTGACTTCAAGATGTTCAACTTTTTTGGGGGATATTCGGCACTTGCAGCTTCCATATGGTTTGGTGGGCTTCCATTGATATATTTCCTTCTTGTTCCATTCATTGACAGGTCCAAAAATCTCCACCCTCTTTCAAGATCTATTTTCACTGCTTTCGGTGTCATTGCAATAATTTACCTGATAGTACTCTCCGCATGGGGCGTGCTTGCTCCAGGAATTCCTATAAACAACACCGATGTCACATATGTTCTTCTGCCACCATTTGTCATAGTCATAGCATTTTTCCTTCTTCTGGGGCACTTCTATAAGAAGGGTGCCTTTACGCCTTCTATAAGCAAGATATCAACATCATTTGGAATATTCATGATACTTCTGATCATTGGAATATTTGAACTTGCAATGCAGTTCTCATCTATACTTCATGGCATTAATGCTGGAAACATGTCGGAACTTGGAATTTTTGGTTCCGCCACTGCTTTTGCGGCCTTTGGAACCGTGAAATCTGCTGATTATGCTAATCTTGCAAGGATAGAAACTCAACCTACCAAGGGTATAACTGTGAGCATAAGGGTTGCAAAGACACTTGTTTCAATCCTCTTTATAATCTCTGCTGAAATACTCTGGCTTATGATTCAGGCAAACCCATTGAACCTGGTTCAGGAAGCGGTATTTGGAATTGGCCTGGGGGCCCTCCTCATTATTGTCGGTATAGGAATAAGAATATACAGGCTGGCATATTACTATGAGTAAGGCACCTAAAGTTGTGGGGTTCAAGGAAATAAGCTTCTGGCAGGAAGATGGAATAGGTGTAATTGCCATACTTACAGGAGAAGATGGCAAGGTCACCATGAATTTTTTTGATGAATTTCTGAGAGCCATTACTCTTGCAATTACAGATGAAAAGGTCATGTCTCTTGCCATTACAGGAACAAACGATACTTTCTTCAAAGGTGTCAGAAATTTGGACAATTCAACGGTCAAGACATATCTTGAACTCACGTCGGCAACTGCATCATTCCTTTCCACAATGGACAAACCTATCATATCAATAATTAATGGTAATGCTCAGAACCTTGGCGTTGAACTTGCACTTCTTTCCGATGTGATCATTTCAAAAAAAGGATCTCTACTGGAAGTGTCAGGCAATTATGAGCCAGTGATGGGTTTCTCGCTTTCATCACTGAAATATTCTTTCTTCAAGAGTGGAGAGGCAGAAGAGAAAAGCAATTGTGACATAATAATGGAAGGAGATGATTTTCTGGAAAAAGCATCTGTCTATATTACAAAACTTGGAAATCCTGGACTCAATTTAGTGAGAAGAAACAGGTTAAGGGATATTAGAAATGTCCTTTCCACTGAAAGAGAGTACTTTCTATTGAAAACATTGTAATTATTCTAAAAATACATAAAGAATGGTATAGCTATTAGAACTGAGGAGAGGGAAGCGAGAAAATTCACCTGTCCCTTATTCATAATATTTCTATTTTCAAGAGTTGCACCAAGAATAGAGTCTACATGTGCGGCTGCAAATCCTGCCATAGTAACACCTACTAGACCTGCTATTAGATTATGGGAAGACGAAAGGAGAACATATGTCACTCCTATAATAAGTGCACCAAACAGAGTGGCAAATTCACCAAGTAATGATATGCCTCCATTGGTTCCTGTCCTAACTCTCTTGAAAGTTGTTATCAGGTATGTATTAGAGTCGACTACGCCAATTTCAGATCCAAACGTATCGGCAGTTATGGAAGCAATGGCAGCTGAAAACAGGACAAAATAGTGGTATGGGTATGGGCTGATAAAATTTGCAACGGCAATAAACAGTGCCATCATACCTGCATAAAACACATTGCTGAAATGTCTTTTTCCATCACTTCCTTCACTGGTGTTAGCGGATTTTTTATAGTCAAATTTGTATCTGGTTGCAAAATATGAAATGAGAAGGAATACAACCAGAATTGCAAGCCACGACATGGAGTCAAGAAACATCACTATGCCTCCAAATATGACTGCAGCTATGGTACCTTTCAGGTCAAGTATTCCAATTAAATACGATGAGAGAAAGAGAATAATGAGAACAATGGATGAAATTAATATATATTGAATTGAGGGAAATGTTAGCATTTAATTTCTATTTCAAATTCCTCTTTCTGATAGCCTCTGTTCCCTCGGAAGTTCTGTCACATCAATTCCTTCCATTGAAGGAAGGTTCGAAGAGACATTTCCGACAAGTCTGTAGTCTTCAAAGTTTTCGACGGCATCCACCATGGCTTTGGCCATTTTAATCGGATCTGGCGATTTAAAAATTCCACTCCCTACAAACACTCCATCCATTCCCATCTTCATCATCAGTGCAGCATCGGCTGGAGTGGAAATGCCTCCTGCAGCAAAATTGACTACAGGGAGCCTTCCCATTCTCTTAATGTCCTTGAGTACAGACAGCATTTCGTCTGCCATCTTTCCAACATCCATTCCATAGTACAGATCTGATCCTCCGCCTGCAACTTCTTTACTGTATAGTCCCATCATTACGTCGCCTCTGAGTTTTGTGTAAGGATCTACCATAACGGCGGCAATCTTGGCCATATCTCCGTTACTCATGGATTTTATGAGCTTAATTGCTTCCTTCATCATCTGAACATGCCTTACTGCCTCTACCACGTTTCCAGTGCCCGCCTCACCTTTTGTTCTTATCATCGCCGCACCCTCAAATATTCTCCTCACAGCTTCAGAAACATTTTTTGCACCACAAACAGTTGGAATCTTCAACTGTTTTTTGTTTATGTGAAAATAAGGATCTGCCTGTGTGAGAACTTCACTTTCATCAAGCATGTCAACCCCAACTGCTTCAAGTACAAGGGCTTCAACGGTATGTCCAATTCTTACCTTTGCCATAACAGGTACTGTAACTGCATCAATAATTTCCTTTATCTTTGCTGGGTCAGTCATTCTTGCCACTCCTCCCTGAGCCCTTATATCTGCGGGAACCCTTTCGAGAGCCATAACGGCCACTGCTCCAGAGGTTTCTGCTATTCTAGCCTGCTCGGCGTTGGTGACATCCATTATGACTCCTCCCTTTGTCATTTTTGCAAAGCCTGTTTTAAGGAGTTCTTCGCCATATCTTAAATCTGAAATATTCAGTGACATAATATCTAATATGAAATAAGATGTTAATATTAAAGGTTTATGAAATAATTTTTATCATTCATGATCGGGAAGACCTCTTGACTTGGCAAGAGGATGAAAGCGAACAAAAAATTAATACAGACGTTTTCTAATATCCCGGTAATTATTCGCCACGGGTAGATCGAAACCCCGAATTCGACTCTTTCTTACAGAAATTTGTCAGAATATGAGTTGTTGATCCTTGATTTATCTCTTTTTTTCTCCCTGTTTCTTATTATTGTTCCACAACCTACGCTATCTTTCCCTGTTTTTTCAATGTGATCATGGTGAGTGCATTGTAACCAAGGCAGAGAAACATTGCCTTGACCCTGCACCTTCTCACCATGGTGACGAGAGTATGGCCCCCATTCATGATCCATTTCATCACACGCATGTAAATTCTCAGGTCAGACTTCCGTTGTTACATTCCTAATACCACCTCATTTATGAACATATCATAAAGACCGGGGCGGAATTTCACTTCTCTGCATTTTCGCAAACACGCATAAGCATTCAAGGATGCAATCTGACAATACAGCGAATGCAGATACTGGCACTCAAATGAAAGAGTTCAGGGATTGACTCATGTCTTTATAAGCCATGCAGGAGATTCCGTTGGCCCGTTTATCCGGACAGTTCAGGCCTCCTCCAGCTTTGAGAACTTGTTCTCGGTTAATGCTGGATTCTCATACTTCCACTCCTTTCTTTCCTTAAGCATCGTGAATATCATTCTTGTGAGTTTTCTCATGGTGGATACATGTGCAAACTTTCCTGAACCCTTTCTGTTCTTCACAGAATCATAGTATTCCCTTATGGGTTTATTTCTCATCATGACTGTATCCACAGCTATTGAGAGGGCCCATCTTGCTGTCTGTGCACCCTCCTTTGACATGTGTCCTCTCCTCTTTATTGTGGACGAATCCTTGGTGCTTGTAATGATACCAAAGAATGATGCCAGTTTGTCACTTGTTTCAAATCTTGATACATCACCAATTATGATGAAAGGAGAGAGGCAAGATAATAATCTATACCAGGTATTGACATGAGGAGTTTCACATCTTCCGATTCCTTTGCTGATCTCTTTATCTCCATTTCAAGTGGAATGATCTGTTTCTCAAAGAATTCAAGCCTGTCAAGCATGGTGGTGAGAACAAGATCCTTCTGGTTGTTGAATCTGATCTCCCTCATGGCCTT
>JAKAWU010000071.1 GCA_021816965.1 Thermoplasmata archaeon
CGATCTCGTTTGATCGGGCTCAGTTCAGGATTTCCTTTGGTGTTGTATCTGTAAGCTCGCAATAGTGCCCAAGATTCCTCAAGCCCACGGTTGCCGTTAGAACTGACTTGGCTCTGAGATTCTCAAACCATCTCCTCACATCATCATCGAGAAGAAGCTCCTGATACTTCGGCTGCATGGTCATGAGAACATAACGATAACCGAGATAAAAGGTATTCGATTAATAAATTAAATGGACCGGTCGGGATTTGAACCCGAGGCCTCCTGCTTGCAAAGCAGGCGATCTACCGCTGATCTACCGGCCCTCGCTTGATGCTGATTCAATATCCATTATTTAATCTTTCAATAAGGGAACTTTGGCAATGCTTCATATACAAAAATAATTAAACGCTTCATCATTACTTAATAAATGATTGTTGTGAAGATTGGAGGAAGTCTCATAACAGACAAACGTAGATACAGGGCATTTAGGCGATATGCTGCAGAGAAAATAATCTCTGTAATATCAGGCGAGAAGCCTGCAATAATAGTTCATGGAGGCGGCTCATTTGGCCATATTGCAAGCAGGAAATACGATCTCCCGGGCCCCCTCACGGAAAGAAATGCAATAGGAGGGGCCCTTGTGAAGAATGACATGGCCGAACTGAACAACAGGATCGTTTCCATAATGATCAGGCATGGAATTAGGGCCGTGGGAATCTCGCCATTCACATTGTTTAATGGCGATATCATGGATTATTCTCCCGTAACAAGAACAGTGAAGTCTGGCTTCGTCCCCGTAATATACGGTGATTTCTACACTGATGGGAAATATGGAGGAATAATCTCCGGGGATGATCTCATGATTGAAGCATGCAGGTTGGCAAAACCTGAAAAAGCCATATTCCTCTCGGACGTGGATGGTGTGTTTGACAGAGACCCGAAAAAATACAGAAATGCCCAACTCATAAGTAAGTATGAGAAGCATGAGCTCAATTTCAGCACAGTGAAAAATGATGTCACTGGAGGCATGGACAGGAAATTCAGGTCCATGCTCCAGTGCAGGGCACTTGGAATAAAGACATATCTTATAAATGGAAATTACCCTGAGAGAATGAGAGATGCAGGAAGTGAAAATTTTATGGGGACTGAATTTTAATGATAGAAAACAGGAAGGAAGAGCATATAAGGATAGCAGAGGGAAAAGAGGTAAATGCCCAGCATAATTTCTGGGATGACATAACTCTGATTCACAGAGCCATGCCCGAGGTTGATTATGATTCCATAAAAACTGGTATTGACTTCATAGGCAACAGGATCGACTACCCTATGATTATTTCCTCAATGACCGGAGGAACAGAGCTTGCAAAGAGGATTAATGAGAACCTTGCAAGGGCTGCGGAGAAATTCAATATCCCTATGGGTCTTGGAAGCATGAGGGCGGCGGTGGAGAGGAAGGAACTGGCCCACACATACTCTGTCATAAACAATTACAAGATACCAGTAAAGCTTGCAAACATAGGGGCCCCCCAGCTCATACAGCAGGAAAAGAAGGCTCTGGGAGAAAAGGACATAGATTATCTTTTGGAACTTATAGATGCAAAATTCCTCATAGTACATTTCAACTTCCTCCAGGAGCTCATACAGCCTGAGGGTGACAGGAATGCAAAGGGCGTAATGAAAAGAGTCAAAGAACTCTGCTCAAGCTATCCCATAATAGCAAAGGAGACCGGAGCGGGTTTCTCCAGAGAAGATATAGACGAGCTTGTGGACTGCGGTGTCAGGGCAATTGATGTTGGCGGACTTGGGGGGACAAGCTTTGCAGCCATTGAATACTACAGGGCAGAGAACACTGGAGACATGGAAAAAACCAGAGCAGGAAAGACCTTCTGGAACTGGGGCGTTCCTTCCCCTGTGTCTGTGTCTCTTGGTTCTGGAAAAACGTACACCGTTGGAAGTGGCGGATTGAGAAGTGGACTGGATCTTGCAAGAGCCATAGCCATGGGCGCAGATGCTGGAGGATTCGCAAGAACAATACTGGATGGTGCAGACAACTCATATGAAGTACTGGAAAAGAACATAAGAACCATAATAAGGGAACTGAAGACTGCAATGCTTCTCACAGGCTCTGAAGATGTGTCTCAGCTTAAGTCCAGAAATGTCATAATCCATGGGGCCCTCAGGGAATGGATGGAACAGTATGTCAGAAAATCCTGATGCGCCTGTGGAAGAGAAGACGGAGATAAAATGCCCTGCATGCAATTCAAAACTGTTCTACATACAGATGATTACGGACATAGCCTTTGAGAGAAGGGTTCTTGTCCAGTCCTATTTCTGCAAGAAGTGCCTTTTCAAGAAGAATGATGTTATCCCAATGGAATCCGGCAGGCCCCTAAGATTGAGCGTTTTAGTGAGGAACAGGGATGATCTCAGGATCACAGTGTACAGGTCACCTTCTGCGAAGATAGTTATTCCGGAAATAGGTGCAGAGATAGAACCCGGTGAAATGTCCACAGGAAATATCACTACTATTGAAGGCATACTGGATGATATTGCAGGCAGGATGGAAATAGTCCTGAGGGATACTGAAAAAACACCTGAGGAGATGGAGAGGGCAGAGGAATCCATTGAGAACATAAGAAATGTGAATATACTGCCATTCACCCTGACTATTGAGGATGAGACCGGAAAGAGCAGAATACAGAGCAGCAGGACATCAGTGGAAACGATTGATACTGGAATGGCCTGATTCCTTTTATATAATCAACGTGTCAAGTATTAATATATTGGTTGGGATTCAGCCCTTATGATCTCTGGAAAAAACATTCTTATAACCGGTGGGGCAGGTTTCATAGGCTCCAACATGGCACAGCTTCTTTTTGATAGGAATAGCATAACAATTCTTGACGATTTTTCTGAGGGAAATCAGGGGAATATCAAAACCCTGACAGGAAAGGATTCTGTCACTATCCTGAAAGGTGACATCACGAATGAAAAAACATTCGATAAACTGCAAGAAAATTTTGATCTGGTTATACATCTTGCTGCAAACTCGGATGTGAGAACAGGATCGGAATATACAGGAAAGGATATGGATATCAATGTGAAGGGGACATACAATGTGCTTGAATTCATGAAAAGAAAGAAGATCCCTGAACTCATGTTCTCATCATCATCTACAGTGTATGGCGAGGCTTCATTCATACCCACACCGGAGAACTATGGCCCCTGCCTGCCCATATCAACATACGGTGCATCAAAACTGGCCAATGAGGGTTTCATATGGTCCTACTACCATTACTACGGCATCAGGCCTGTCATATACAGGTTCGCAAACATAGTGGGAAGGAATTCCACCCATGGAGTGATACATGACTTCCTTGGAAAACTGAAGAAGAACAACAAAGAACTGGAGATACTGGGAGACGGAACACAGGAAAAATCGTACATGCATGTGGATGACTGCATTGGTGCAATGATCCTGATCTATGAAAAGACCAGAGAAGGGGAGGTAGTGAATCTTGGAAACGCCGCAAGAACCAGTGTCAGGAGAATTGCGGACATTGTGTGCGAAACCATGGGACTCGACAATGTGAAATATAACTTCACCGGTGGCTTTGAGGGGAGAGGATGGAAAGGAGACATAAAGATTGCCCAGCTCTCCATAGATAGAATGCTTTCCCATGGATGGAAGAATAGATACGGAAGTGATGAGTCCGTTTACAAGGCTTCTCAGGAAATATACAAACAAAGAACTTCCTGAATTTTTTCTCATGATTGCCTGACATGTCAGGTATACTTCTCAAATATATTCTCACTATACTAAATTAAGGTGAAATAATTGGAAAAACTTGAAACTATATTTTACACAACAATCATTGGAATAATAATTGTATTCGGTGCAGGGATGTACATGACCGGATCAGTTTCACATGCACCAGCTCAGAATGCAACATCCTCTGCAAATTCATACAACATCACTCTGGTGATCACAACAAATAATTATCTTACGTCTGTAAACCATAACCAGCCAGCCTATTTCGTGCTTGAGAACGGACAGCTGACATCATCTGCACAGATATATCTGCCCTCCAACATGCTCATACATCTCACTATTGTCAACTAT
>JAKAWU010000024.1 GCA_021816965.1 Thermoplasmata archaeon
CACTACGTCGCGAGACAGTAGGGTTGCTTCTCCGTGGGAGTGTTCGATATCTGAAGGGAAGGAGCCTTTAGTACGAGAGGAACGGGGGTTCGTGGCTTCTGGTTTACCGATTGTCCGGCAGGGCATTTTGTCGGGTAGCCACGCCATACATGGATAAAAGCTGAAGGCATCTAAGCTTGAAGCCATCCCTGAAAAGAGATATCGTTTGAAGCCACTCTTAAAAGAAGAGATTGATAGAGCTGGGATGTAAGTATCGAGGTTCGCCGAGGTATTCAGTCCACAGTCACTAACAGGCTGAATGTACAATCCATACTTCATTAAAATTGATCGGCAATCATACCAGTGCTTTTTTTAATAAAATTTTAATTGTATGTAATTTCTTTAGAATTAGACTTATGTACCCTGAACTCAATTTTGAGGGAGGAGTTACATACCCTCGAAAATCGTGTTACATTTTATTGTTTAATGGCTTTTTTGCAAATATTTCATAATCAATCTCGGGATGTTTGAATTCTCCGTTTGTCTTTGATTCTTTAATATCAACATCAACGAAATTCTTAAATACTGCGGTTAGGGAATTTAGATCACCAACGTGGCGGTTTTTGATGTTCTCAACATATTCATTAATCATCTGAACTATCTCAAGATTCTGTAGTTTATCCCATATTAAATCGGCATTCTTTAATGCAGATTTTTTACCATCCTCTATGAACTTCATTCCATCCTTCTCGTCAGGATCACTTTCTTCAGTTCCTGCAAACACTGTCGTTAGAAGAACTCCGCCTGGTGCCAGTAGATTAAACCAGTTATCTATTATCACTTTAACCTGATCTTTTGGAAGAACTGTAAGAAGGTGATCGGTTATGATTAGATCATAGTAATCCCTCTTGAGTTTAAGCACTTGATCTTCTCCCTTAACAGTTGTTATTTCGTAGCCATGAGATTCTGCATATGATTTGCATGCAATAAGTGGCGTCTCACATTTGTCGACGACTGTTATATCGAGCGATTTACTATCTTTCGACATTGAAGAATATATTATCTCCAGAATACCATAGTCGGCAGTGCCGTAAACAAGGATCTTTCTATGGGTTGGGTCGGCCAAAGCTTCCCGGATTTTCGGTATGTAAAAAGAGTTATGCCAGTCCGGACTTGATACCATATCAATGAGCCGTAGATATTGCCATGAACCATGGTACCATTTACATGACTGAGTTCCATAAGTATTAGGCTTACAGCAAGACTTTGCTGTTTCTTCTATTATAGGAGCAGTCTTTGCCAATTCCTTATAGTACTTTTCTGGGATATCAGGCTTGAATAAGTTAACGCGGTATTGTTCAATCGGTGTCGCGAACTTTAAATACGTAGCCCTATTGTTCCTTGCCTCAGCAAGTTCGTCTTTGCTGATGCTGTATGTGTTATGTAGAAGAAACCCTCGGATTCCGTACTCCTGTTTGGCTAATATGTTGTCGTCGTAAATTGCAAAATCGGAGAAACTTGTAGTAAAATTAAAATCGTCTCTTTCACTTGATACTTCTATTACATATACTTTAATTCCACTTAGTTCATCAGATGCCATATGTTGGTAAAGTTTTAGGAACGAATCCAAGTTCTCCTTGAGACTTTCATCTATATAAAAAACTCTGATTATCTCTATATTATTTATGCCTCCTGTCTTGAATTTGGCCAGATCTCTTATACGCCTGTAATAATACTCGTTCGGATCCCAATCCATCTGTATACTTGGTAGAAAAGTAAGAAACGCCTTTGACTGGAGACCATTAAGTAGCTTTTCGTCTATTCTTTCTATTTCATTGATGTTCTCAGAGGTAAATTTGTGATCCCCAAATTGTTGAACTGTATGGTCTAACTTTTCCTGGAAAGCCTGTGAGAATAATTGTGAATCTGAAGTAGTATTAATGAGGGCCTGGAGTTTCTCCAAAATGTTCATTAATCTTTCACTTGGTTTATCTTTATCTAATATCTGGAAATCATACTGCAGATCTGCTATTCCTACTATTATTACTGTGAGAAGAGTGCTTGTAATTACGTAGAAAGAACTGCGACTCATGATCCAGATAAAAATGCCCATTAATGTGGGGAGCAGGAACTCTGACACCCAGAAGATTCTTCGCATCTTTTGTTATTTCGTAGCGGTATTAAACATTAACTCCCCTTCTTTATACTATTTGAGCAGAAAGCCGACAACCTTGGTCGTATTATGAATCTAATTCAAATTTATATTTATACTTGCTGGATAAATAGTAGTGTATGGTCTTCAAAAGATTGAAAAAAAGTAACAAATTCGTCTATGATACAGATAACTATACAATATTTTGCTAAAGATGCCGAAGTGTTATATTACTGAGGGATTAAACAGGTTTTAAGGATTGCAAGTGAAAAAGATAAAGAGGGCTTGAAGTGGATTTAAGAACATAGAGATCGTCTGCAAAAGGATGTAGATGGATGAAACAAAAAATTCTTGATTTTCATAAACAGGTTACACACATATAAATTGTCATGTCCAGGATCATACATCTTTCTGAAATGATCAATTGTGTATTATCCAAATGTTCTGGAAACCACATCCATTCCACCTTTCTGGTAAGGAACTTCTCCATTCATAAAAAAAAGTAAATATAAAAGTGTTCACTTTTCAACGATCCTAACCACTTTTTCAGTCACTTTTTCATATATGTTCCTGACATCGTCTGAAGCCACAACAGCTGGCACACCAGTATCAGCATTCTGCACTATTTCAGGGTATATGGGTATTTTTCCAAGAAATTCTATACCAAGTTCCTTTGCAAGCGCTTCTGCACCACCGGTCTTGAAAATATCAGTGACTGTTCCACAGTGCGGACATGAAAATCCACTCATGTTCTCCACTATTCCAAGAACATTCAGGTGAAGCTGCTCAGCAAAGTTGATTGCCTTTCTGGCATCAAGCAGAGCCAGTTCCTGAGGAGTTACGACTATTATCACACCCTCTACCTCAGGGATCATCTGTGCAACAGAAAGTGCTTCATCGCCGGTCCCTGGTGGAAAATCTATTATCACATAATCCTTTCCGCTCCATGTTGCATCTTCCAAAAACTGTTGGATTGCCTTATGCCTCAGGGCCCCTCTCCATATAACCGCAGTGTTCTCATCAGGGAGGAAAAATGCCATGGATATAAGATCCACACCAAATTTTGTCTTCAGTGGAATAATTCTGTTATTTTCAACATGAAGTTTGTCCTTTGAAACACCAAGAAGCATCGGGTCATCGGGCCCGTTAATATCTGCATCTATTATTCCTACGCTCCTTGTTTTTCCCAGTGAAACTGCAAGATTCACAGAGAATGTGCTCTTTCCGACGCCGCCTTTCCCACTCATTATCATAATGGTGTGCTTCACACCGGAATATTTTGTTGAAGGTTGAGGTGCTGTTGGAGTGGGGGGTGGTGGTGTATTGATCTTGATTTTACCCTTTGCCATTAATGTACATTTATGTGCTTTATTTAACCCTTAACCCGCTCGTTTTTCGTAATATGTCAGGATTATTTTCAGATTCATTGATAGTGTTTAGAAAGTTGCTTAATATATGCGCTCTAATACAGAAAGAAAGAGAAGTTAAAATTTTACTGATCTTCTCAAATACACTGAATTCAATAAGGTTTAATAAAAAAGAATAACTGTAAGTTTGGTTGTTTAATGAAATTAACCTACACACTTGAAATTCATGAACCCCAGACGGGTTTCTGTCAGATCACAATGAATGTTGAAAATGTATCTGAGGATATAACCATGATAACCATGCCAGCATGGACACCAGGTTCCTATCTTATACGAGATTTTTCTGCCAATGTCAGACTCCTGAAGGCAAGGACACAGGACAATGAAACCATCGAAATACAGAGAAAGGACAAATCCACCTGGAAGATAATGAATGGAGACAGCAGAACATTCACAATAACTTATGAGGTATATGCAGGATCACTTTCCGTAAGGGAAAGCCACATCGATTCCACTCATGCATACGTGAATGGAGCAAGTGTTTTCATGTATCTCGAAGGATATAAAGATCAGTCTGTTGAACTTATAATAAAACCCTATGAAGGGTGGAAAATATCCACGGGGATGGAGAAAAGTGGAGAAAACAGGTACAGGGCAACAAATTATGACATATTTATAGATTCTCCTATAGAAATTGGGACACACCGATCCTTCTTCTTCACTGTTGAAGGGAAGGAACATGAAATAGCAATATATGGCACTGGAAATGAAAACGCAGATAAGATAGTTGATGACACTAAAAAAATAGTGGATGCATACAGGGGAATGATGGGAGGCCTACCATATAAGAGATACCTCTTCATATACCATCTTCTGACTGGGACAGGTGGTGGGCTGGAGCATCATAACTCCACGACCATAGAATTTGAGAAATTTGATTTTGTGGATCCAAACAGGTATAAGCTATTTCTTTCCATAGTTTCCCATGAGTTTTTCCACATATGGAATGTAAAGAGAATAAGACCCGTGGAATTGGGCCCTTTCAATTACAAGGAGGAAACACACACAACACTGTTATGGGTATCGGAAGGAATCACGGAATTTTATGGAAACCTCATGCTCCTAAGGGCGGGAATTTATTCAAAGGAGGATTATTTTAAGCATCTTTCAGAGGTCATAAAGATGTATGAGAGAACCCCCGGTACCAAATATGAATCTGCATCAGACTCATCCTTTGATGCCTGGATCAAGCTTTATAAGTTCAGTCCAAACTTGATAAACAGCTATGTATCTTATTATTTAAAGGGAGAGATTCTTGGAATGATGCTCAATTCAAGAATAAGCGAATACACCAAGGGGGCGAGAAACCTTGATGATCTGTTCAGACACATGATGGAAAAATACAACAGGGATGGAAAGGGATTCACAGAGAAAGATCTCCTTGCAGCACTCACCGATATTTCTGGACTTGATTTTGTTCCATTCTTCAACAGGTATGTGAGAGGAACAGAAATTATTGATTTTCTTTCAGAACTAAAGAAAATTGGTCTCTCTTTGGAGAAAAAATATTCTGCAGATCTCGGAACTGACCAGCCCGCCTATATGGGCCTCGGATTCAACACCAATGGAAGCTCGGGAAATGTGATGTTTGTGCTTGAAAACTCTCCTGCACAGAAAGCGGGAATATTTCCAGGAGATGAGGTAGTTGCCGTTGAGAATTTTAAATTTGGTACAAATTTCATGAGAAAATTAACAGATAGATCATCCAATATCATGGTGGAAAATCTGATTGGATACAAACCTGGCCAGAAAGTAACTGTTCATGCATTCAGAAGGGGAATCCTGATGTCTTTCACTTTTCCCCTCGGACTTGCACCGCATGACACATATTCCATAAAGGAAATGGAAGCGGGGGATACTACAGCATTGAGGGAAAAATTCCTCATGGGATAGTGTGGTTGGGAAGAGCAGAAAGGAAGGGATGATTGTTTTGCCTGAATGTGTTTTCTGCAGAAATATTGTAACCGGAAAGGAGGCACACATATTCTACAGGGATGATCATGTGATAGGTTTCATGGATAAATATCCAGTAGAACGTGGTCATTCACTGATCATTCCAGTAAAGCACTTCGAGAACATATTTACCATTGATATAGAATACTACACAAAGGTTCACCATATCGCAAAATACGTCTCAATGGCCCTCATGGACGTCTTTCAAGCAGATGGAATAAATGTTGGCCAGAACAACGGTTCCTGTGCCAGGCAGATAGTGATGCACTATCATCTCCATGTGATACCGAGGCACTGTGGAAAGGAAATTTCATGGGACAGGTTAATGGCAACAGACGCAGAGCTTGAAAAGGAAGCATCCCTGATCAGAAAGAAACTTTCAACTTTTATGGATAAATTATAATATCTTTTAGGGATTTATGAGACGTTGATATATGTACAGCCTTGAGGAATTATACAGGAAAGCAATGGAATTGAAGAGCAAGGGCATGTCGGATAAGGAAATATCCACAGAGCTGCATCTTTCAGTGAACACTGTAACATGGCTGCTCAGCAAGGATTTTGTCAAGCATAAGGACGTACAGGACGTGAAGATCGGTTGGAGAAGCCTTGGTGTGTATGGTGGAAGAATATCCAGCATTGCAGAAGTTATATGCGATATAATATATGAGGAATCAGAAAAAGGGGAGTTTGATATTGATGCGATCCTTGGAATTACGGTAAACGGCATACCTTTTGCCACAATGATATCCTATTTCATGGAGAAGGAGCTCATAGTCTACAGGCCCCATCCTGCAAGGAAAGACGGATACTTCAGCAGCAATTTTGCAGCAGTGAAGGACAAGAAAATAGTGGTCATAGATGATGTTACAAGCACAGGAGAGACTCTGAGGAGAACCATAAACGACATCAGAGCCGAGGGAGGAGATGTGAAGCTTGCGGTTGTTCTGGTATCCAAGATGAAGGATGATGAGATTGATGGAGTTAGAATAAGATCGCTTTTCAGGGCTTCACTTATTGGGAAAGAATAAACATGTACTGGGGAAGATCGTTCGCTTCTCAGATGAGCGGAAAGCAGAAGGTGTCAACAGGCATCTCCCCCTCTGGATACATTCATTTTGGGAATGTGAGGGAGGTGATGACAGGAGACATCATACACAAATCCATACAGATGGAGAACATGGATTCTCATTTCATCTATCTCTGTGATGATATTGATCCTCTGAGGAAGGTTTATCCATTCCTTCCAGAATCCTATGCAGAGCATGTTGGAAAACCACTGAGGGACATACCTGCACCTGAGGGGCCATTGAAATATTCTGAATATTTCATACAGCCATTCATAAAAACCATGGAAAGGCTCAACATCAGGCCTGAAGTCATAAGGACTGGTGAATTGTATCGCGATGGCAAACTGGGAGACATTATTGACGAATCCATAAGAAAAAGGGGTGCAATCAGGAATATTCTTGAAAAATTTTCAGGTAGGGAACTCGAAGATGACTGGTTTCCATACAACCCAAGATGTGCGCAATGTGGAAGGATAAGCAGTGCAAAGGTAACGGGATACAGGGAAGGAAAGGTTTCATATGAATGTTCATGCGGTCACAAGGGTGAGAGTGATATATACAAGGACGAAGGAAAGCTTCCATGGAGGGTGGAATGGCCAGCAAAATGGAAGGTGCTTGGAGTAACAGTGGAACCTTTCGGCAAGGATCATGGCACACAGGGTGGATCATATGATACGGGGAAGGCTATAAGCGAACAGGTTTTTGGTTACAGGGCACCAGAACCCATGATGTTTGAGAGGATTTTGCTGAAAGGAAAGGGCGCAATGCACTCATCAACAGGCATAAACATACCTGCAGAGGAAATGCTCAGGTTTGCCCCTCCTGAAATCATAAGATATGTCATTGCAAGGGTTCCACCTGCAAGATATATTGATTTTGATCCAGGGCCAGGTTTTTTAAATCTCGTGGATGAATATGAAAGGCTTTACAGGATGCTCAGGGAGGGAAATCTGGATCAGGACAAGAAGACACTTCTTGATCTGTGTAATGCAGGAAGATCACAGGATGAGATACCGGATTACAGGCATCTCACAACACTTGTGCAGATATATTCAGACGACAGCAGGATAGGAAGCATAATCAACAATGGGGAAGTGAAATTCAGGGATGATATCCTCAAGGAAAGGATCAGCATGGCAAGGGAATGGATCAGGCTTTATGCTCCGGAAGAATCAAAATTCAGGATATCCCGTACAGATGATCCTGTGGAGATGACTCCAGGGCAGAAAACTGTCATATGTGCCCTTCATTCTGAATTATCTTCGTCTGTAAGCTGGACTCCGGAATCAATCCATGAGTCTGCGAGGAAGGCCATTGAAAAATCTGGGATGGAACCGGCTGCAGGATTTGCATCCATATACTTTGCAATAATTGGAAAGGAAAGGGGCCCCAGGCTTGGATTCTTTCTCTCTGGTCTCGACAGGGATTCTGTCATGAAGAGATTGATTTTTCTATGCGGTGAATGAGAATGAAGAATAAGATTGTGATAAATTGTGCGCTACCCTATGCAAACAACTCCCTGCACATAGGGCACATAGCAGGCGCCTATCTGTCGGGAGATATATTAAACAGGTATTCCAGGATTTCTGGTCATGAGGTCATGTTCATCTGTGGAAGCGATGAATATGGCACACCCATAGCCATAAAGGCAGAGAAAGAAGGCAAAACCCCAATGGAGATTGCCACCACTTACCACCTGGAGCACCTTGAAACTTTCAGGAAACTGGATATTGAATTTGATTATTTTGGCAGGACGACGGACGAAGTTCACCAGGAATTCTCCGAGGAATTCTTCATGGACCTCATGGAGAAAGGGTTCCTTGAGAAGAGGATGATCATTGCATCTTACTGTCCCGTGGAAAAACGCTTTCTCCCTGATAGGTACGTCAACGGAACATGTCCCAACTGCTCCTCAGATGCTGCAAGAGGGGATCAGTGCGATGAATGTGGAAGGATAAATGACCCACAGGACCTCATAAATCCACGATGCTCAATCTGTGGAAACCCCATCGATTTCAGGGAAACAGATCATATTTTCTTCACTGCCTCGAAACTGGACAGGGAGATAAGGGAATGGCTGCAGGGAAAGGAAGAATGGAGAAACAATGTCAGGCTATTTTCCCTGAACATGATTAAGGACGGGCTGAAGGACAGATCCATGACAAGAGACATGGACTGGGGGGTTAAGGTTCCAATGGAAGGAATGGAGGGAAAGAGGATTTATGTGTGGTTTGAAGCCCTTCTGGGATATATTTCCAACGCCATAAAATATTCAAGAATGAAAGGGGATGAGAATTACTGGAAGGAGATGTATGCTTCAGGTAACATATACTACTTCATGGGAAAGGACAACATATTCTTCCATTCGATACTCCTTCCTGCAATGAACATGGCTTCTGGGAAATATCCTCTCCCTAAGTTGGTCACGGCCAACGAGTATCTTACATACAGGGGAAAGAAATTCTCCAAATCCCGCGGAATAGGATATACGGTCAATGAGATTCTTGAACATGTGGACAGGGACTCAATTCGATATTATGTTTCGTCTGTTCTTCCTGAAACATCAGACTCGGACTTTACCCTTGAGGAAATGAAGGAAAAGGTCAATTCCGAATTGAATGGAAAATACGGGAATCTTGTCAACAGGGTTGTCACCTTTGCAATGGGAAAGGACATAATTCCAAAACAAGGAATCATGGATGATCTTGACAGAGAAGTAATGGAAAAATTGAGGCAATCTCTTGCACAGTACAGGGATGATATGGATAGGATGGAATTCAGGAAAGCTCTTGCCATCTGGCTTGAGTCTGTGAAAGCAGTGAATTCATACTTCAACCAGTCAAAGCCGTGGGACATAATAAAAATTGACAGGGATGCAACATCATCTAAGATCTGGCATTCTCTGAAGGCCATTGAATACCTTACCCTGATGCTATACCCTTTTGTGCCTTCAGGGGCCATCAGAGCATGGAAAACAATACATGGCAATGAACCCAATGTGAAGGATGAAATGTTTTCTCATCTGGAATCCGATTGCGATTTCAGCATAGTTGATAACGGAATCATTTTCAACAAAATTGAGATCGAATCTGAAAGATCAAACCAGATGCATCTGGTGGTTGGAAAGATCATTGAGGCAGAAGATCATCCAAATGCAGATTCACTGTTGCATTTCAAAGTAGATCTTGGAACAAAGATCATAGATCTAGTTGCAGGATTGAAGAAATATTACCACCCTGAAAAGATCCTTGGAAGGAAGATAATCGTGGTTGAGAATCTGAAGCATTCCAAAATAAGAGGAATCGAATCGCAGGGAATGCTCCTTGCAGCACAGGATTCAAATGGTGCACACATACTGACCACAGAGGAGAGGGAGGGTACGGAGGTAACCCTTGGAAATGAGTCGTACGATGGTTCTGGCACCATAGTGATTGACGATCTGAAGGGGTATGATCTAAAAACTGATATATCTGATGGCAAAACAGTTCCAACTGGGATGTTGAACAGGAAAAGATTGATTCTTATGGCAAATGGTAAACCCATTTCCGTGGATGGAAATGTAGAATTCAGATCTCAAATAAGATAATTATGAATTTAAAATTTTTTATCTTATGGTTATAGGGAGCACGTTTCTATCGAATTCTAGCATTGCGATGTCAACAGGATCTATAATGGTTTTCGGCACATCGATAATGACCGGAGCACCCATGGAAATCTGGAGTGATCTTGCACCTATAATTCTAGCTTTTTCAAATTTAGTATAATACATAAGCACCGTGCGCTAATAGGTAATAAAAGATAGTATAAATTATTTTTGCATTGAACTATGGCGATCACCAACTGTTATTTCATTTGCAAAAAATTGACAGAGAACCCTGATATCATTGATTCCATGAATGAAGTTGTATAATGAGCATTACATTATACAGAAATTTGATTCAAAAACGTCGAATATTTAAGTGTCCAGAGCCTATTTTCACGTAAAATTTCTGACACTCAATGATCGCCATAGGCATTGAATGTAAATATGATCATTATGTGTAAAAATAATCTTAGTTTCCTCTGATAGTGAAAGGACATTTTTTTTAAACACAGGTCATCCTAATCGTTCTTCAACAATGTAAAATAACTTAAAATAAAAGGTGTTCCATCATTTTCATATCTATGAAAAATTTATAAAATGGTGGAACATTATTGCAGGGATATCATGAGAGAATTGGAAAAATATGAATTAGGTGTTCTGAATCTTTGCAGGGACGAAACCCAGAGGGAAAAATTGAGAAAGAAACTGGAAAAAAGATCAAAACCTCTTGACCCTTATGAACTGAAAAAACTAGAATCAAAAATTGAGAAAATCAATGGGTAGTATATAGTTTCATGCGAAAATGTTCTTTTGTAATTAGTTGAATACCGGTTTTCACTGCAATACGTCATTTAATCAAATTTTGTATACGATTATAATTTCCAAGTTTTTCCGGAAACAGTGCAAGATTTAAGAACAAATTACAAATTCACATTTATTGTATGACATAAAGATGAACATAGTTTCCAGCGGCAGCAAGGGAAATTCCACTGTTTTATGGGATGGGGAAGACGCCATAGTCATAGATTTTGGAATATCCGTGAAGAAATTCAAGGCAAGAGCAGAGGAAATCGGCCTTAAATACAACAGCCTTTCTGTATTCCTAACACATGAACATTCTGATCATGCACAAGGCCTAAAAGCTGCTAAGAACTTGCTGAACTGTGACATCTATATGAGGCCAAAGGTTAAGGACGTATTGAAAATACCCGGAACATACCCTGTCAGGGAAAGCACAATCATTGGAAATTTTGTCGTTGAAACGATACCGGTCTCTCATGACGCACTTGATCCCGTTGGTTATATTATCAAGTACAATGACAGGAAAATATCAATATTCTCTGATCTTGGCTATTTCCCTATGGAGCATATCCACAAACTTAATGATTCAGATCTAATTGCAATGGAGGCAAACCATGATCTGGAAATGCTCAGGACAGGCCCATATTCAGCATATTTAAAGAAAAGAATTGAGAGCGCCCGTGGTCATCTGTCGAATTACCAGGCTGCGGAGGTTCTTGAGAGATGTGTGGATTCATCGACAGACATTGTCCTGATCCATCTTTCCGACGAGAACAATACGCCTGATCTGGCGTATAATCATGTGAGGGATCATCTGGATAATAGAAATATAGGATACAGAAGCATGGAATGTGCAAAACAACTCGTAGGATCTTCCACATTTGAGGTGTGACTTTGAGAATAGTGTGTTTATTTTGTATGCTGAAAGACACTTCATCAGCCAGGGGAAATTGATATGAGCGACTTAAATATGAAGCAGGAAGAACTGAAATGAATCCGTATCTTATTGGCCCAGAGTTTATTATTATCGCTGTTACGATGATATACGCTTCATTCAGGGATCATAAAAAGAGAAGCGTGCCTTTCCTGCTTTTTTTTCCAGGAATGGCTGTGGCAGTTGCAGTGTCCGTATTAACTGGGCAATTGATCCTTTCAATGTTTGCGTCTATTCTTTTCATCATTTTATTTCTTGATGCAGACAGCATGATATATCTGGCAGCCGTATCCATAATTTCGGTGACAGGGTTCATAATACTGTCAATATATTCTGATTTTTCAGGCATGGTAACATGGTTATTCATGATCATGCTAGCATTCATGGGGTATAGGGAAATCCTCTTCGGAAAGGGGGACATAAAAGGTATCACAACAATCATGTTCTCCCTGAATATGTTATATATTACAATTTCACCGTATGTTCAGATACCTGTTTCGATGCTATTCTTCATGAATACCGGGTTAAGTTCTGCAGTTGCGTTCATATGGGCAATGTATTGCATGAAAAGAACTACTGGGTCCATGGGCTTCTTGGCACCATATTCAGGAGATATTGATCCGGTAAAATTCAGGAAATTTGAAAGGAGGGGAAAAACTATGGTTTCATATAATATACCATTTATGATATTCATCACAATGGCATATTTCATCACAATGGCATCTTACCTGGTAGGATTTGCAGCATAAAAAATGAGATTTAAGGGAGAAGTGACGTATTATGGAACTCGTTATAGACAATTTGAAGAGGATATATACTGCTGGCAAAAACACACCACTTTCAGGCAGTATGCAGGGGGCATTATCCATCACCAGAAACAGATCTATCTATGTATCAGGAGGAATAATCCATGGAATATATGAGAGTGGAGAGAGGTTTTCTGGTGCAGAGAGGATAGATGGTTCCGGACTCATTGCAATTCCCGGTTTCATAGATAGTCATACCCATATGCTCTATGGAGGGAACAGATCACGGGAATTTGAGCTGAGGGCTGGTGGAATGACATACCTTGACCTCTTGAAATCAGGCAACGGTATCCTGAAAACGGTGAGGGACACAAGGGCATCTCCAGAAATAGATCTTTTCACGGAAACTGCTGCCAGACTGGAATCTTTCATGAGAAATGGGGTGACTGCAGTTGAGATGAAATCAGGTTACGGTCTTGAGTTCGAATTCGAGAGGAAGATGATTAACACAATGGAAAGACTTGAAAAAGCCTATGATATAAAGATATTGAAAACTCTCCTGCCCCTTCATGCGATGCCCCCCGAATCCAACAGGAGGGAATACTTGGATGAATCAAATAAAATTCTTTCCAGATTGAAAGGTACATTTGATTTTACTGACGCCTTCTGCGATTCAGGTGCTTTTGATGTGGAGGAGGTTGGGGAATATTTCAGCCACGCGCAGGAAGAGAAAATTCCACTACGTCTTCATGCAGATGAGATAGAAGATATAGGTGCTACAGAACTCTGTGATAAATTTCCCATAAGATCAGTGGATCACCTTCTCAAGACAAAGGAAAAGGGGATGGAGGCAGTCAGGAGATCCGGTGCTGTGGCCACAATTCTTCCTTCGACAGCCTTCTCCTTGGGAGAAAAATATGCAGACGGCAGGAAGTGGATTGAGTATGGGGTTCCGGTGGCCATAGCAAGTGATCACTCTCCACTCAATCCCGTCACCAATATGCAGTTTGTTGGAAATCTGTCAATACGGTTCTGCCATCTCACCGTGGAGGAGACTCTTAATGCCATGACAGCAAACGCCGCATATTCGCTTGGTGTGCAGAGGAAAAAGGGGGCCATAGAGGAGAAAATGGATGCGGACATAGTGTTTTACAGGGCAGATGAATTGAGGGACATATTTTATTTATGGGACACTCTGAAACCATCCATGGTAATAAGAGGCGGAAAGATAGTCTATTCCGATAAGAATATGGGATTTGAAAACTAAGCGAATAAAAAAGGGTTAAGGGAAATATTTAAAACGTTCTTCCCTGATGGAAAAATGCAACTACATTCGGTCTTGTGAGATACCAGAGAAGTATGATTCCCCATATGATTCCCACTATGGATATGATATCCAGAATTGCTCCAATGATCATCAGGATTCTTGCAAAATTATATCCCATTATGAAAAAAATTCCAAATATAAGTGGGAGAATCAGCATGACAGCGATAAAGATTCCGATTCCGGCACCAAAGACAGTTGAGAGAGCAGGTGATGAAAAAACTGCAATCACAACCACAAGTGAAAATAGTATCTGCAGGCCACCCAATATCAAAACTCCAAGGGGTGTCTCCATTTTTGTTCCACTTGCAGCCACAGGACTGTTAACTTCTCCACATGTAGGGCACGTAACCTGACCAACTTCCATCGGATTTCCACATTTGGTGCAGTAAGTTTTACCTTGTTCAACCATAACATGTAAATTACAATATATATAAATATATATCTAAATAACTACTGCCTTTATATTCCAAACCCATCCTTCAATCATGATTCGGAGGCAGTTAGACCGGTGGACTCAGCGGTTTGTATGATGGCAGATGCGATCTCATTCTCAATCTTGTTGCCGGCTCCCCATTTAATATTCATAAGTCCCGAACCTCCTCCTACTCTTCCAAAATCAATTTTCATGCTTCTTCCATCATAGAATGTGTGGAAAACAAATCCAATTGTGTCGTTTGTCCTGAAAAAAAACTTGGCTCCACACATCATAAGGGACTCTGAGTTATCCGATTTGAAACTCTTTACGAATGAAACATCGCCTATTGCCTTCGAGAAAATTCTCTGAAGTGTTTCCGCATCAATTTTACCTGAAATTTCTATATATTTCATTGAGTAAGAATAGATTATGTCCTATTTTATTTTTTTGGTATCTGAAGATTTAAATACAGTGAGCGGAAAGGCCTGAGTTAGTTGAAGAGAGTGCCATATTCCAATCAAATATAATGGAAATTGAGAAAAATCAATATGGAAAAAGAATTATCCTACCCAGATGGTATATCTTGATCCGGAACCTGTAATAAAGAAGCTTAAGGAAATGAATGCCAGAAGGGTTCTTCTTCAGTTGCCGGATGGACTTAAACCGCATGTGTTTTCATATTTCACTAAATTATCGCAGAATTTTTCTGTCATCGTTAGTTCCTCAGGCTTCTATGGTGCATGTGATACAGGAACAAGGGATGAATATGGTAATGTGGATGCAGTGGTTCAGATGGGCCACACAGAGATTCCAAACGTGAATTACGGAATTCCCGTCATTTTTGAAGAATATATTTATCCATCAGCAGAAACATTCTCCGAATTGAATCTAACATCTCTTGAGGAGAAAGGATACAGGAAAATCGGTGTTCTTTACTCTATACAGTACAGGGAAAGTGCATTTAAATTCATGGAGTTCCTGAAGGATAAAGGGTATGAAGTCAGGATGGGAAACAATGATGGAAGGCTGAAATATCCCGGTCAGGTACTGGGATGCAACTACAGCCCAATTCATGATCTGGATACCTGGGCAGACTGCCACATAATCCTGAGCACCGGTACATTCCATTCAATGGGGGCCCAGCTTTCCACGGAGAGGGAAGTATTCATAGTGGAGATGAGCGAGCCATTCACACTTCATTCCATGAGGGAAGACGCTGATAGAAGAATCAGGAGAAGATATGCAAACATGGCTGGAGTCTTGGACGTGGACAGATTTGTTGTGGTAGTGGACACAAAAGTCGGGCAGTACAGGATGAAACTCGCCATGAAGATAAAAGAAGAGATAGAGTCCATGGGCAAAACCGCAGTTCTTGCCTATGCAAACGAATCAAATCCGGTGGACTTCCAGAACATGATGGCCCAGTGTATAATATTCACAGGATGCCCCAGAGTGGCCACAGATGATTTTGACCGGTACCCAATGCCTATACTTACTGCACAGGAATTCCTGATGATGTTCAAGAAAATGGGTAAGGGAAAATATATTTTCGATGAGATCGTAAATGTGGACAGGCAGTGATTCCAGAAGAAAAATTATTCTGGAACGAACTTGTATCCATAATGGATAACTCCGCTCTTTCCATCCTCTGAAATTTTCCTGAAGACGCTTCTCACCTTTGTTCCTATGTCTATCTCCTCAGGAAGTGTATCAACTATCTGCCCGGTTATGACGGGCCCCTCCTTCAGCTTCACCAGTGCTATTATGTATGGTTTCTGCCTGAGGAAAGCAGGCGGGGCCTCATGCACCACAGTGAAACTGAGGATTTCGCCTGCACCATCAATGTCCACATCCTTCATTTTTCCTATGGAGTCCCTGTGGCAGACAGGACATATCTCTCTGGGTGGGAAATAAACCTGGTCGCAATTTCCGCATCTGTCTCCCTGCATCCTGTACCTGCTCGGCATCTCTCTCCACATTCTTGACAGTTCACCCATTCAATCCACCCCCAGTATATGTACAACAGATGCAGCACCTGATCCTGCCATGTTGTGAACAAGACCGCACGTTGCATCCTTGATCTGCCTCTTGCCTGCCTTTCCGCTAAGCTGGAGATATGTCTCATATATCTGACTCACACCTGCGGCTCCGTATGGAAATCCTTTGGCCTTGAGACCGCCTGATGGATTCACAGGAAGGTTGCTGTTAATCCCGATTCCGTTCTCCACCATTTCGCTTGCATGTCCTTTCTCTACAAAACCAAGATCTTCAAGGGCCATAAGCCCGTAAATACTGTATGAATCATGTATTTCCACGAATGATATGTCTTTGTGCTTGATATTTGCCTGTTCCATTGCTTTCTTTGTGGATATAATCGTGGGTTCAACAGTATAGAATGATTTTCTGCTGTGAAGTGCGAAGGGGCCTTGAGATATGGCTGAGCCCATGATTCTCACGCCTTTCGTTCCATGTTCCTTCAGATATTTCTCTGAAGCAAGTATGACACTCGTTGCACCATCAGTCATGGGTGCACAGTCCATGAGGTTCAGTGGCTCTGCAATCGGTGTGGCACTCAGTGCCTGTTCAATTGTTATCTTGTTCCTGTACTGTGCATTCTCATTCAGTGATGCATTTGCATGGTCGTTCACTGAAATGGCTGCAAGGGCCTCTTTCTTCACATTGAAATCCCTCATGTACTTCCTCGCAGAAAGAGCGGCAACTGCAGCAGGGGTAGCACCGTTAAACGCTTCCCATTCTCTGTCCACAAGAGAAGACGTTATGTCTATGATCTCAGTTCCATAAAGTTCAGTCATCTTTTCTACGCCTCCAACCATTACGACGTCATGCTCTCCTGATTTGATAGAAAGGTATGCCTGCCTGAATGCAGCACCGCCAGATGCGGTGGATGCCTCAATTCTCATGGATGGGACGTGTTCTGAAGCTATCCCTGCATAATCTGACATCAGGGCACTTAGGTGTTCCTGCTTGCTTATTAGACCTCCAAGGCTGTTTCCCATATAAATGGCATTTAGGTCCTTCGTCCTTATTCCTGCATTTTCCACAGCTTTCAATCCAGCTTCTACAGCTATCTCCCTGAGGGACCTGTCCCACAGTTCACCATACTTTGATTCTCCTCCACCTATTACGTATACGTTACTCAATTTCCTCACCAAACACTATTTTTCTCTTGAATTTTGCATATATGGCATAATCCAGGAATTTCACATCCTTCAGCATATCCCTTACAGTTATCACTTTCCTGTCGTGCAGTTTCTCTATCTCATCTGTGACTTCTATGTGGAACGCATCAGATCCTGCACCGGATCCAAATGACACTGCAAGTATCCTGTCTCCTCCCTTGGACACATCAAGTATAGCGGAGAGTCCCATCATCATTGAACCTGAATATGTGTTTCCTATGTAAGGAGTTAAAAGTCCTTCGTTGTACTGTTTTTCTGAAAATCCAAGCATTTTTGCTGCCCTTGTAGGAAATTTTCCATTTGGCTGGTGAAACACGACATAGTCATAATCCTCTGGTTTTGTCCCCATCCTCTCCATCATCATCTTTGATGCAGTTGTTATATGCCTGAAATATGCGGGCTCTCCTGTGAACCTCTCACCATGAGTAGGGTATGGCTGTCCTTCTCTTCTCCAAAAGTCTGGAGTATCTGATGTTACGGAAAGTGTAGATTTTATTTCTGCGGCAACATTCTCTCTTCCGATAATCATTGCTGTACCTCCAGCAGATGCCGAATATTCAAGAACATCTCCAGGGGCACCCTGTGAGGTGTCTGATCCAATGGCCATTCCTGTTTTAATTATCCCGCTGTTTGTCATCCCAAGCACATTCTGCATCCCCGCAGTTCCTGCTTTACATGCAAATTCATAGTCTGCTGCAAACGTGCTGAATTCAGTTCCTATGGCAGCAGAGACAATGGTCGCGGTAGGTTTTACAGCATATGGATGACTCTCAGAGCCAACATATATGGCCTCTATAGCTTTTCCCTTCAGTCCTCCTCTCCTGAGAGCATTTCTTGCGGATTCAACAGATATTGTTGCCACATCCTCATCAGGCGAGGGCACAGACTTACTCAGTATGAATATACCATTCCTTATGGTTTCAGGATCCACTCCCCAGACTCTTGCGATTTCCTCTGGTTTGATCCTGTAACGTGGTATATAACTTCCGTAACTTACTATCCCACTCATTTCAATCTGCTGGTTACTTATTTATTTTATATAAAAATTGTCTTAATTCCATTCGACATTTGTCTTAGTCTATAATCTGAAAAGAATTCTGCACATCTCGATTGCATGCATACTGGAATATATATTGGTGTAGCACTGAAACTCACAGAAACGCCTTCTAATTTTCGCTTTTTAGTGGAGATAATCATTGGAATATTTTGCGATGCATTATACAATTCAATGACATGCAGCTATGACAGTTTTGCACAAAAGTGGTATTGGAGCGTGTATTTTCTCAACAAAAGACTCTATTCTATCGCAAAGTTTTAACACACGAGGGGTTTGCTTAAGCAGTAAGTATTATATATATATCAAATATTAGATATATGAATTTAATGGAATTACCCTCCATACACAGGAAAATAATCTCTGTCATTATTGTAGTTGCGATCATATCTACATCTATGTTTATACTTGTAGATCTTTCAAATCAGAATGGTTCCAAAAACATTTCAACAGTAGGCAATAACCCTTCACCGCCTCCAGCGCAGACATCACCTTCATATCTGTCCAACATCACTGTAAAACTTAATGTTTCTCCATCATTTTATACAAATTCAACAACAGGAATTGCACCATTGACAACCAACTCCTCTTTCCCATCATTCAAGGGTGCAGTTGTTGAACTTTTTGCATCTCCATCCTATCCAAACGAATCACTGAACAACACCAATCCTGCATATTATATATCAAAAAATTCAACACCTCTGTCAGTAACCTTTGTGAATTTAACATGGAATGCTGTATTCAAGCTTCCAAAGACAATATACAATATAACAAAAACCTGGAAACATACCTTTGGATACTCTGGATCGAACACTTCCATGATTATAAGTATAACATATTTCACGAAATCACAATCCACAAATGCTACGGCATTTTTTTTCACAGGTGCAGTATCATATAACCCCTTTCTTATGGTATCAGGATACACAATGAACATTATGAAGCATCCTTATGCGAACTATCTTCCATATTCAAGTGTTGCTGAAATGAATCTGACAGGAAATAACACAATATATCCTGGTTTCATGAGTAATTCATCATCTTCAAACATGGCGTCACCGGATTACATTCCTCCTCCCGGTGGTGGCAGCTGTAAAACATATTGGGGTTGGGGCCCAGTGCAAACAATATCGTTCAAGAATGTTCCCATACCTTTTGTTTATTTGAACGATACTGCTGCACAACCTGGTGTAAATTTATCCTACACCCTTAACATAGGTTCAATATACATTAAGACGGGATTTTCCCTATCATCAGAATACTTCAACACATCAAGCAATATTGTTATTATGGGGAGCACTCCTACATATTCAACGTTGGTTGGAGTAATCGCTGGTACTGCTGGTTCTACAAAAAGTTTTCCAATTTCACACAGAGATTCAGTAGCAGGGTTCTATGGAAACATGAGTGCAACCAAATACAGGTACGAGGAGTTTGAACTCGCCGGTCCAAATGCAGGGAAAGTCATAAGTGTAACTAATAAATACGAACTCTCTATGAAAATAGATTCTCTTGATAGAAATGGAAACCAACTTATTCCATTCCAGATGTTTGTTGGAAACATAACCGCTTCCAAATACAATTCAACAAGTTTCATCAATCTTACGCTCCAGAAAAGATATGCGGTTGCTTTTGGAACTCTGTTCACGGGGAATTCTCTTGAAAATACATACAATGGAAAAGGATCATACACGGGCTGTCTGACTGTTGTATCTCAAGACAATAACGGTACTGATCTAAACTGGGCAAATATATACAGCGGGTTGAGCATATATTCTCCCAACAGTGATTTGTATAGCTCAATAAATTCATATGTAAGCATAGGGTTGGCTATAGCAGCAGTGGCACTGGCAGTTATTGCAATACCATATGCGGACGCAGCTTCTGTTCCAGCAATAATTGTTGCCCTTCTTGGATTATCTACTGCCTTGGGTTCATTCAATACTGCTGTAATTTCAATTCACAGCAGCACGTACGTTTACTTCTTGAGTATCATGGATACAGGAACCAATAATGCCCAATTACAGTACTATATGGTTACAGATGGCATAGAAATAGGAACAGACTATGTTAATGTTCCAAACGCTTATTTTATTGTGAAATAGCCTATTTCACATTTTTATGATGAGATCAACTTTTTTGTTTTAGTTTCAAAAATATTTCACCATAATTCACTTAACGAAGCCTTTGTTTCCCACTCAACTGTCATATGATTCAGGATCAAAAGTTTAGGGTTTCCTTATAATTCTGATATAATCTCTCTGAAACACTGTTAAGATTGAGATAAGAAGTCGAGTAATCATCATGAGATAATGTGTATACAATAACAGAAAATTATTAATAAAGAGGAACAATGATTAGATATGGAAAAAGGTGAAAAACACAAGGGAAAAGATTATTTTGTAAGTTTTTATGATTTTGATCCTGAGATTCTTGGAAATGTGAAAATACCAGACAAGGTGGAAATCCATGACGTGACTCTTCGTGATGGGGAACAGCAGGCCCGGATCACTTTCAGGAGGGATGACAAGATTGCCATAGCTACAAAGCTTTCTGAGGCAGGTGTAGACAGGATTGAAGCTGGAATGCCTTCAGTATCCCCGGAGGATGCATCTGTGGTAAAGGAGATAGCCCATCTTGGCACCGGAAGCAAAGTATATTCCTTTGCAAGATGTATGAAAGGAGATGTGGACAGCGCCATCAATGCAGACGTGGATGGAATTGTAATGGAGATACCATCCAGTGATCACCTCATCAGGAATGCATATGGCTGGGATGTTGAAAAAGCAGTCAGACTCTCTGTGGAGGCCACTTCATATGCCCATGAGCATGGCCTGAAGATCACATTTTTCACAATTGATGCCACAAGGGCCCCCTTTGAAACATTCTGGAAGATTGCTGGAAAGGTTGTTGAAGAGGGACATATGGATTCTTTCGCGCTTGCAGATACCTTTGGTGTGCTGAATCCACAGGCCACAACATTTTTCATCAAGAATATAAAATCAAAGGTGAACAAACCCATAGAAATTCATGCGCACAACGACTTTGGGCTTGCGGTTGCAAACACAATATCTGCTGTTCTCGGCGGAGCATCCACAATTCATGTGAGCCTCACTGGAATCGGGGAAAGGAGTGGAAATGCATCAATGGAAGAGAGCGTAATGGCGCTGAAATATCTCTATGGTATAAACTCAGGCGTGAAGACTCAGATGCTCAGGGAACTTGCTGTTCTTGCAAGGGAGAGATCAGGAGTGAACTTCCCTCCACAGAAGCCAATTGTGGGTGATCACATATTCAATGTCGAATCCGGAATTCTTGCAAGCTGGTGGAGAAGGCTGGAAAAGATGAACATGCCCATGGAAATGTTTCCATTCCTGCCGGAGCTGGTGGGGCATGGGAAGGTGGAGATCATCAACGGCAAGAAGAGCGGAATTGACACGATCCATTACAAGGCTGAAAAGTTCGGTTTGAGTCTCACAGACGAGGAGGCTCAGATTGTGCTGAAAAAACTGAAGAAGATGGCTCTTGCAAGGAAGGGGCCCCTGAACGACAACGAGTTGAGAGCCCTAATGGAGAAAGACTGAAGGAGATGAGATGAATGTTTGTAGTAGAAATAACGTCATTTGTAAGGATGCCTTCTGATGAACTGAAAAAAGTTCACAGGGAATTCCTGAAGAAAATGCTTGAGCAGGGCAAGTTGAAGCTTGCCGGAAGAATGGTAGACAACACCGGGTCATTTCTGGTTTGGAACACCAGGGATATTGAAGAGGCGAAAAGTCTTGCATCTTCTGACCCTTACTTTGCCAACGGACTGACGACCTTTGTAATGAAGGGATGGGAAATATTCTGGAACGGTTTCATGAACCCTCCTGTGATGCCCGATAAATAATGAAATCATTATTCAGTCCACATAAAATTTTTTAAACACTGTTTCTTGAGCAAATTTAAGCACAGCATCCTCATGCATTTCCATGGCAATTCTGGCTTTCTCACCATCTCCATTCAGTATATGTTCCACGATCTTCTTGTGATCCCTGTATTCCTCCACT